>DATLFN010000138.1 GCA_035540975.1 Acidimicrobiales bacterium | reverse complement strand
CGGGCCATGGGCCTCCTCGGGGCGACGGGCGGGGTCGGGGCCGGGCCGCGCACACGGGCGGGGCCCGGCGCGACCTTGCCACGCCCCCGGTCGCTACGGGGAACCCAGCTCCACGATGCGGGCCAGCACCGCCGCCACGCGCTCCTCGGGGACCCGGTCCCACGCCCACGCCTGCCGTCGGCGCACCACTCCGGCGTCGACGGTCCGGACCGCCCACACGCAGCCGTCGCCGTCCACCACCTCGCAAGCGCCTCGGCCGCCCGACCGCGTGATGGCCACACCGGCGAGCACCTCGCCGCGCCGGCACCCGTCGAACTCGACCGTCGGCCGGTGCTGAGCCAGCCCTGGTGCCAGCAGCCGCACCACGGCGGCCGCCCCGCCGAGCCGGCGCACGCTGGCGTCCCAGGCGTCGCCCGGGTGGTCGTGCGGCCGGCGGGCCAGCTCGCGCAGCCGCTCGACGGCGTCGGCCGGCAGGGGGGCGACCGGCCCCAGGGCGGCGACGGCGGCATCGCCCGCCTGCGCCCGGCACCACGCGCACCGGGGCGTGGCGCCGCCGGAGAAGGCGCGGACGTAGACCGTGTGCTCGCGCTCGGACCGGTGCCCGCCACCGGCGGCCAGGCGGCTGCCGCCGTTCAGGAGGTGCTCGCCGCAGATCGGGCGGCCGCAGCCGTCGGCGCACCGGGCACGCGCCGGGAGGCCGCACGGGCAGGTCCCGACGACGGGCTGCGACGCCGCGTCATCCCCGGCGGCGACCGCGGGTGGTGCGGCCCGGCGGCCGGGGCCCCGAGCCGGCTCCCGGGGGTCGAGGCCGTTGCGCCGGCGCTCCGCCTGGGCGGCCGCCTCCGCCGCCAGGCCGAACACGGCGCGTCGTCGGGCCGGCACCTCCACCGGCGGTGGCGCCGGCCCGACCGGCACCGGCGGTGGCACCGACGGCGCCGGCGGCGCCGGGAGGGGATCCGGCCGGGACCGCTCGGGAGACGGTGCCGACGACGCCGGCGGCGCCGGGAGGGGATCCCGCCGGCGCCGCTCGGGAGACGGTGCCGACGACGCCGGCGGCGGCCCGCCCCCGTCGAGGCTGGGCGGGCGGCGGCGGCGACCCGGTTGGCCGGGCTCGGGCGATGCGGTGCTCCGTGAGGCCACCGGTACGTCCTCCCTCGTCGGCGGACGGTGAGCGGCCACCGCGGGCGCCCGCGCACCGTGCGACTTCCTACCGCGGCGGACGTCCTCTGTCACTAGGTGTCACGCGCCACCAATGGCCGAGGCGCCGAGTGCTACGCGTCCAGCGCGGCCACCAGGGAGGAGAGGGGGACCCGGGGGCGGGCGCCGATGTGGGCGATGACCTCGGCCGCCGCGATGCCGCCCAGGCGGGCGCACCGGGCGGGATCGGCGCCCGTCGCCAGGCCGTACAGGAAGCCGGCGGCGTAGAGGTCCCCCGCTCCCGTGGTGTCGACGACGCGCTCAACCGGCTCGGCCGGCATCTCGACCCGGCCGTCCGCCGTCACCACGATCGAGCCGAGCGGCCCCCGGGTCACCGCCGCCACGTCGCAGTGGCCGGGCAGCAGGTCGAGGGCGTCGTCCAGGGCGGCCACCTCGAACAGGGACGTGATCTCCGCCTCGTTGGCGAACAGGACGTCCACGTCGGAGGCGATGAAGTCGAGGAAGGCCTTGCGGTGGCGATCGACGCAGAACGGGTCGGAAAGGCTCAGGGCGACCTGGCGGCCGGCGTCGTGGGCGAGGGCGACGGACCGCCGCAGCGCCTCGATCGCCTCGGGCGGGTCCCACAGGTAGCCCTCCAGGTACGTGTACCGGGCCCGGCCGATGACGCCGGCGTCGATGTCCGCCGGGGCCAGCCCGGTGGCGGCCCCGAGGTACGTGCACATGGTGCGCTGGGCGTCGGGCGTCACCATCACCAGGCAACGCGCCGTCGACGGGCCGTCGGCCGCCGGCGGGGTGGTGAACTCGACGCCTCCCGCCCGGATGTCGTGGGTGAACACCTCGCCCAGCTGGTCGTCGCGCACCTTGCCGATGAACGCGGCGGACGCACCGAACGAGGCGACGCCGGCCACGGTGTTGGCGGCCGAGCCGCCCGACACCTCGACGGCCGGCCCCATCGACTCGTACAGGGCGTCGGCGCGCTCGGCGTCGACCAGCGCCATGGTCCCCTTCACGAGCCCGCGGGCGTCGATGTCGGCGTCGTCGGTGGTGGTGAGCACGTCGACGATGGCGCTTCCGACGGCGACGACGTCCAGCGGGTGGGAGGTCACGCCGGGACGGTAGCTGAGTAGCCTCTCGGCGCATGTCGACCGAGGGCGCCCACCGGCTTCCCCGCAACGTCGTGCCCGAGCACTACCAGCTGACCTTCAACGTCGCGCTGGCCGCCGGCACCTTCGCCGGCGAGGAGCGCGTCCGGGTCGCCGTGCTCGAGGAGGCGCACGAGATCGTCCTCAACGCCGTGGGCCTCGAGATCCCCCTCGCCGAGGTCGTCGCCGCCGACGGCACGATCGTCGACGCCACCGTCGAGCTCGTCCCCGAGGAGGAGCGGGCCGTCGTCCGCCTGGAGGAGCCGGTGGCACCGGGGACGGCCACGCTGCACATGACGTTCGCGGGCGTCCTGAGCGACAAGCTGCACGGCGTCTACCGCAGCACCTTCGTCGACGAGCACGGCGCCGCCGACGTCATCGCCGCCACCCAGTTCGAGCCCACCGACGCCCGCCGGGCGTTCCCGTGCTGGGACGAGCCCGACCGCAAGGCGACGTTCGCCACCACGCTCGTCGTCGACGACGGGCTGACCGCCGTGTCCAACACCGAGGTGGTCGAGGTCACCGACCTGGGCGAAGGCCGCCTCCAGTACGAGTTCGCCACGACCATGCGGATGTCGACCTACCTGGTCGCCTTCGTCGTCGGTCCCCTCGAGGCGTCCGGGGCGGTGGACGTCGACGGCGTCGCCCTGCGGACGGTGTGCGTGCCCGGCAAGGCCCACCTGGCGGGGTTCGCCCTCGAGATCGGCGCCTGCGCCCTCCGCTTCTTCTCGTCGTACTTCGGGCTCCCCTACCCGGCCGCCAAGCTCGACCTCATCGCGCTCCCCGACTTCGCCATGGGGGCCATGGAGAACCTGGGGGCCGTCACGTTCCGCGAGACCCTCCTGCTGGTCGACCCCGAGCGCGCCACCCGTGGGGAGCTGGAGCGGGTGGCCGACGTGGTGGCCCACGAGATCGCCCACATGTGGTTCGGCGACCTGGTGACCATGCGGTGGTGGAACGGCATCTGGCTGAACGAGGCCTTCGCCACCTTCATGGAGCTGCTGTGCGTGGACGCCTTCCGGCCCGAGTGGCAGCGGTGGGTGTCGTTCGGCACCAGCCGCGATGCGGCCATGGTGGTCGACGCCCTGAGCGCCACCCGCCCGGTGGAGTTCCCCGTGGAGCGCCCCGAGGAGGCGGAGGGGATGTTCGACACCCTGACGTACCAGAAGGGCGCCGGCGTCCTGCGCATGCTCGAGCGCTACGTGGGCGCCGACGAGTTCCGGCTCGGGATCTCCCGCTACATCGCCGACCACGCCTACGGCAACACCGAGACGAGCGACCTGTGGGACGCCGTGGAGAAGGCCACCGGCGAGCCGGCCCGCTCGATCATGGACTCGTGGATCTACCAGGGTGGCTTCCCCGAGGTCTCCGTGACCCTGGCTGCCGGCGGCACCGGCCTCCGCCTCACGCAGCGCCGCTTCCGCTACCTGGCGCCCGCCGACGGGGCGGGCGCCGGGCCGTCGTGGCGCATCCCCGTGCACCTCCGGGCGTCGGTGGGCGGCGAGGTCGTGTCCCACCGGTTGCTGCTCGACGCCGACGGTGCCGGCGTCGACCTGGTCGGTGAACCGGACTGGGTGGTGCTCAACGAGCAGGGCGTCGGCTTCTACCGGGTCCGCTACGACGACGCCCTGCGGCGGCGCCTGGAGGCGAACCTCGACCGGCTGGACGCCCTGGAACGCCTGTGCCTGGTGAACGACACGTGGGCGGCGGTGCTGGCGGCGGAGGCGGGGGCCGAGGAGCTGCTCGAGCTGGCCGAGCTCCTGGCCGGGGACGACGACCCCAGCGTGTGGGACGTCGTCCTCGACGCCCTGCTCAACCTCGACCGCATCGTCGCCGCCCCCGACCGCCCCGCCCTCCAGGCCTTCCTCCGGCGCCTGGCCGGTCCCGCCCTGGGGCGTCTCGGGTGGACGCCGGGCGAGGGCGAGGACGAGCGCCGGTCCCGGCTCCGAGCCTCCCTGATCCGTGCCCTCGGCGTCCTCGGCGCCGACCCCGACGTCCGGTCGCGCGCCGCCGAGGTCCACGCCCGGGCGGTCGCCGACCCGTCCTCGGTGGACGCCGACGTGGCCGGTGCGGTCGTCGCCGTGGTCGCCGCCGGCGGTGGCCCCGACGAGTACGAGGCGTTCCTCGCCCGCCACCGGGCCGCCGCCACCCCCCAGGAGGAGGTGCGGTACCTCTACGCGCTGGCCGGCTTCGAGGACGAGGCCCTCGTCGCCCGCACGTTGCAACTGGTGTTCTCCGACGTCCGGGCGCAGAACGCGCCGTTCGTCCTCTCGCTCCTGCTGGCCAACCGGGCGGGCGGCAGCGCCGTCTGGGAGGTCGTCAAGGCCCGGTGGGACGAGCTGCGCCGGCGGCTGCCCGAGAACCTCCACGAGCGGGCCCTGGGCGGCACGCTCGCTCTCTCCACGCCGGAGCTGGCCGCCGACGTGCGGGACTTCCTCGAGTCGCACCCGCTGGCCGGGCGCGAGCGCACCGTCGCCCAGATCCTCGAGAAGCTGGACGTGGCGGTGGCGCTGCGGGCCCGCGAGGCTCCCCGCCTGGGCGCCCTCCTCCGGGGCCGGGCGCAAGGTCTGTGGCCGCACTCGCCGCCGCAAGCGGCCTCGACGGCTGCGGACACCTAGAACCCCGTCATCCCCACCATGGGCTGGGCCAGCCGGATGGCGCCGGTGGAGCCGCGGAACACCGCGTCGCCGAAAGCGAATACGCCGCCGTCCCGGGCGACGAGGCGGTAGCCGCCACCCGAGGCGCTCCGGCTGATGCCCACCATGGGCTGGGCCAGCCGGATGGCGCCGGTGGAGCCGCGGAAGACGGCGTCGCCGAAGGCGAACACACCGCCGTCGGACGCGGCCAGGTAGTAGCCGTTCCCGGTGGGCGTGGGCGCGATCCCGACGATGGGCTGGGCCAGCCTGATGCCGCCGGTCGAGCCGCGGAAGACGGCGTCGCCGAAGGCGAACACGCCGCCGTCGGCCGCCACCAGGAAGTACCCGTGCCCCGTCGGCGTCGGCGTGATGCCCACGATGGGCTGGGCCAGCTTCAACGCGCCGGTGGACCCGGCGAAGACGGCGTCGCCGAAGGCGAAGACGCCGCCGTCCGACGCCACCAGCCAGTACCCCCGGCCCGTCGGCGTGGCCGCCATGCCGACGACGGGCCTGGCCAGCTTGAGCGCCCCCGTCGAGCCGCGGAACACGGCGTCGCCGAAGGCGAAGATGCCGCCGTCGGCGGCGGCCAGGAAGTAACCGCTGCGGCTCGGCGTGTGGGCGATGGCGACGATGGGCTGGTTGAGCCTCATGGCGCCGGTGGACCCCTGGAAGACCGCCTCGCCGAAGGCGAACACGCCGCCGTCGGCCGCCACCAGGAAGTAGCCGTTCCCCGGCGGAGGGGTGGTGCCGCCCGGCCCCGTCGGGGTGGTCGTCGCCGGTGCCGGCGACTTCCAGATGATGCGGACCACGTCGACGTCGTCGTCCAACGGCGACGGCTTGCCGTCGTTGGCGCTCAGGTCGAACAGCACCTCGCTGTCGCAGGTGCCGGTGTCGCTGACCTTGCCCGCCATGGTCGGTGGCACGGCCGACGTCCAGGCACAGATGAGGTCGGTGCCGGCCGAGAGCTGGGTGAAGGTGATCGAGCACGTCCCCGATGCCGCCGTGGTGCACGACTCGTCGGGGATGTTCGGGGTGTTCCCGCCGCCCGGGTCGGAGACCGAGCCCTCGAACAGCTCGAACTTCACCGGGATGCCGGCGGCGGGGTTGCCGGCCAAGTCGTTCACCGTCGCCGTGAGGGTGGCGGTCTCGCCGAGCAGGCGCTCCTGGTTGTCGGGGGAGACGTCCAGCCCCCGCTCCCGCCAGGTGATCTTCACCACGTCGGTGGAGTCGGGCTCGGCCACCGTCCCGGGTGCCGGCGCGTCGCCGGGCACGCAAGGGGCCTTCTCGCCCTCCTCGGCGGTGATGCAGTCGGCGGCCTTGTCGGCGGGCGCCAGGTTGTTGGCGAGCCGCCCCTCGGTGTCCGGGGTGTGGCCGTCTATCCACGCCCGGACCAGGGTCGTCCCCCCCCTCTCGGAGGTGACGGTGATGGAGCAGGTGGACGGCTGGGAGATGGTGCACTGGGTGTCCGCGGTCCCCTGGAGCGGCCCGCCCTCGAAGGCGAAACGGACGATCACCGGCTGGAGGAGGACCAGCGGCGGCTGGCGGTCCAGCAGCGACAGGGCGGTCGAGTAGAGGCGGGCGGTCAGCGTGACGCTCGTCCCGACCTGGACGTCCGTCACCTCGGGGGTCACCTGGAGGAAGTTCCCGTCGCTCGCCGACGCCGACGGGACCGGCAGCGTGCCCGGTGCGACCGTCGCGACGATCCCGACGGCGGCCCCGAGGGCCACCGTCCGCCACCTGAGCCTGCGCATGTCCGATCCCTCCTGAGCAACCCGCCGACGGGGCAAGGGTACCCGGGGTGCTACAACCGGGCGGTGCGCCACGTCGACGTCTTCGCGGTGGAGGACACCGCCGTGCAGGTGTGCTGGCGTGGGCTCCGGCCCGGCTGCACCCTGTCGACGGGAGACGAGTCGGTGGAGGTCACCTCGCCGGGGCCGGGCGCGGCGGCCTTCGGCGGGCTCCCTCCGGCCACCGTCGTGGCCGTGACCCTGCGGGGAGACGGGCCGTCCCGGACCGTCGCCACCGCCCGCACCCTGGCGCCTCCCCCGGGCGAGCTGCTGTGCCGCTTCGCCACCGTGAACGACACCCACGTCGGGGAGCGCCGGTTCGGGATCCTCCGCCGGTTGCGGGACGACCCGTCGTCCGGGCTCGAGCCCTACGCCCTGCGGTGCGTGAGGGCCGCCCTCGGCGAGGCGCTGGCGTGGGGCGCCGAGTCCATCGTCGCCAAGGGCGACCTCACCTACACCGGGCGCCCCCAGCAGTGGTCCGACGTCGGCCGCCTCCTCGGCGGGCTGGGCGTGCCCGTGGCCGCCGTCCTCGGCAACCACGACGTCGGCCGCAAGGCGGTCGACGGGCGCGAGGCGCTCGCCCGCCACGGCATCGAGATCCCCGCCGACCCGTACGGCGTGGACCTGCCCGGCCTGCGGGTCGTGCTCGGCCACACGTCCGTCCCCCACAAGGGCCACGGCACCATGCCCGGGGCCCAGCGCGACCAGATCGCCGATCTGCTCTCGGCCGCGCCCGGTCCCGCGTTCCTGGCCATGCACCACTACGCCCAGCGCTACACCCATCCGCTCACCTACCCGCCCGGGATACCCGGCCACGAGGCCCGCGCCCTGCTCGACACCGTCGCCGAGGCGAACCCCGCCACCTTCGTGACGGCCGGCCACTCCCACCGCAACCGGCGCCGGTACCACGGGCCGGTGGTCGTCACCGAGGTGGGTGCCACCATGCACTACCCGGGGACGTGGGCGGGCTATGCGGTCCACGAGGGCGGCATCCGCCAGGTCGTCTTCCGGGTGGCCGCGCCGCAGGCCATCGCCTGGACGGAGCGCACCCGCCGGGCCGCCGGCGGCGTGTGGGGGCTGGTCGCCCCCGGGCTCCGCAGCCACCGCTGCTTCAGCCACCCCTGGCCGCGGCGATGACCGGCGTGCCGCCGGCGGGGGCCTCAGGCGCCCGGGTCCCCCCCTCCCGCGCCCAGGCCCTCGATGCGGGCCTGCACCCGGGCCAGGCGCTCGGCGGCGAGGGCGTGGAGCTTCCCGGCCCGCTCGTAGAGCTCCACCGCCTCCTCGATGCCGAGGGCGCCGTCGGCCATGCGCCGGGTCAGCTCCTCGAGGGACTCCACCAGCTGCTCATAGGTGAGCGACTCGTCACCGCTCGTCACCGGTCGACCTCCTCCACGCGGGCGCCGAGCCGCCCGGCGGCCAGCTCCACCGCGACGCGGGCGCCGGGGGCGAGGGCGGAGGCGTCGCGCACCACCGCTCCCGTCTCGTCCCGCACGACCGCGTAGCCACGCTCGAGCACCCGGCGCGGCGACAACGCCTCCAGGTGACGCTCGCAGGCGGCCAGCCGCTGCGCCTCCTGGGCGCAGCGGCGCCGGCACGGCTCCCGCCAGGCCACCCGGTCGAGCCGGCCGCCGGCCGCCGCCACGGCGCGGGCGGGGTGGACGAGGCGGAGACGCGACGCGGCGGCCTCGAGCCGGCGGGCCGCCACGTCGAGGCCGGCCCGGACCGCTCGCTGGCGGTCCACCGCCGCCAGCCGCGATCGTGCGTCCTCGAGCCGGTGGCCGAGGAGCACCGAGCGCTGCTCCGCCATCCGGGCCAGCTCGCTCTCCAGCTCGGCCCGGCTGGGCACCACCGCGGCGGCGGCCAGGGACGGCGTGGCGAAGCGGGCGTCGGCCACCTCGTCGCACAGCGGCCGGTCTCCCTCGTGCCCGACCGCCGACACCACCGGCGTGGTGCACGCGCCGATGGCCCGGCACAGCGTCTCGTCGCTGAACGGGAGGAGCTGGGAGGCGTCGCCGCCTCCCCGGGCGAGGACGATGACCTCCACGTCGGGGCGGGCGTCCAGGGCGGCCAGGGCGCCGGCGATGGCGTCCGCCGCCCCCGGGCCGGACACGTTGGAGGTCTCCCACGCCGTCGGGTAGCCGGGGAAGCGCACGGCGATCACCGACTCGATGTCCGCCCGCACGGCGGCCTCGGTGCCGCACACCACGCCGATCACCGCCGGCAGCCGGGGCAGCGGCCGCCGGGGCCGGGCCAGGAGCCCGTCCGCCGCCAGCCGGGCCCGGCGCTCCTCGATCGCCGCCGCGATGGCGCCCTCCCCGACGGGAGACACCTCCTCGGCCACCAGCTGGGCGCCGCCGCGGTCGGCCAGCCACCCGACGGTGCCCGTGACGAGGACGCGCTCGCCGGCGACGACCCGGCAGCGGGCCGCCCGGGCGGCCGGGCAGCGGACGGAGATCTGGGCGGCCCGGTCGCGCAGGACGAAGTACGTCCCGCCGGGGTGCGAGCGGGGCATGACGACCTCGCCCTCGACGCCCACACGTCCGACGCCGGCGACGGCGCGCGCCAGCTCCGACGACAGGCGCACCAGGCTCAGCACCCGGACGCCGTCGCCGGGAAGGTCGAGAGGCAGGCGCTTCATCGGCCGGAGCGTAAAGGAATGCGTGTCGGGTGTTGCGGGAACAAAGGTGACGACTTCACGAAGGGAGCGTCGTGGCCGTGGAGATCAACATGGCACTGCTGTTGCCACGAGACGCCCGCACGATCCCCGTGGCTCGCCACATCTGCCGCGAGGCGCTCCGTGAGCTCGGGGTCGAGTCGGAGTGCGTCGGCGACATCGAGGTCGCCCTGACCGAGGCGTGCACGAACGTGCTGGAGCACTCGGAGGCGGGGAACGAGTACGAGGTCCAGGTGAAGCTGGCCGAGCGCGACTGCGTCATCCGGGTGGTCGACCAGGGCCGGGGCTTCGACGCTGACGCACCGGTCCCACCGGCGGCGGACAGCTCGGAGAACGGCAGGGGCATCGCCCTGATGCACGCGTTGGTCGACCGGGTGAAGTTCGAGTCCCGCCCCGAGGAGGGCACCATCGTCCACCTCGAGAAGGCGCTGATGTACGTCGACGACGCACCCGTCACGGCCCTGTCGTCGACCCGGGGGGACGCCCCCGGCGGCTGACGCCGCGGCGGCGGCGTTGGCGGCGCCGGCCGGATTTCACCCGGGTCGGCCGTGCATATACGATCGCGGGGACCATGCGAGGAGCGACATGAACGTCTGGATCGACGCCGACCTGTGCACGGGCGACGGCATCTGTGCCGAGATCGCCCCCGCCGTCTTCTTCATGGAGGACGACGGCCTGGCCTACGTGAAGGAGCCGAAGGAGCACTTCCCCGACCTGTCGGCCGACAAGAAGTTCAACGAGCAGATGGGCGTCGGCGGCACCGCCAACGGCGTGGCCCGGGTCCCCGACGCGCTCCTGGAGGACGTCATCGAGGCGGCCGAGGAGTGCCCCGGGGAGTGCATCTTCATCGAGCCGTAGCCCCACGCGGGCGCCCCGTCGCCGCCGCTACGCGGCTGCGGAGTCGGCGGCACGGGCCCGCAGGGCCCGCTGCAGGGCGTCCCGGCCCTCGAGCAGGATGCGCCGCAGCGGGTCGGGCAGGGCCCGGTCGGCCAGCCGGGCGGTGACGGCCTCGACCGTCTCCTCGGCGACCAGGGTGGAGGGGAACAGCCCGCGTCCGAGGGCCAAGGCCTCCTCCCGGCGGCGGTCCGCCCACCAGCCGGACAACCCGTCGAGGTAGGGGCCGACCCACGGACGGAGCACGTCGTCGTGGCCGTGCTGCCACATGCCGGCGGCCACGGCGCGCACGGTGGCCAGGGCCCCGCCCCCGGCTGTGGCGTCCCGCCACGCATCCTCCTTGGCGGCCGCCGTCGGCCGTGACGCCAAGGCCGCCGCCGCCCGGCGCTCGCCGATGTCGGTGGGGTCGCGCTCCAGCTCGGCGCGGACCAGGGCACCGTCGTCGGCACCCGCCGCGGCCAGCGCGGTCACCACGTGCCAGCGGAGGTCGGTGTCGACGACGAGCCCGGGGACGGCGGCCGACCCGTCCAGCAGGGCGCGGGCGAACGCCTCGGCGCCCGGCCCGTCGCCCACGTCCAGCAGGAGGCGCGCCCACACGAGCTGGCGGTCGCTCCCGGCGCCGGCGGCTTCGAGCCCGCCCCGGGCCAGGTCGGCCAGCCGGGCCCGGCGGGCCGCCCGCCGGGCCGGGTCGCCGTACACGTCGACCGCGGCGGTGGCCTGCCCCAGCAGGCGCTGGAGGCCGGCGTCGTCGTCCTCGCCGGGGGCGTGGGCGGCCACCAGTCCCAACCACCGGCCGGCGGCGAGCTCGGCATCGCGCACCATGTCCCAGGCCGCCGCCCAGCACAGGGTGCGGGCCAGCGGATCGCCGAGCGCTCCGAGGTGGGCCTCCACCGTGGCCAGCGAGCGGGCGTCCAGCCGGGCCTTGGCGTAGGTGAGGTCGTCGTCGTTGACGAGCAGCAGGTCGGGCGCCGTGTCGCCGGCCAGCTCCGCCACCTCGGTGCGTTCCCCGGCCACGTCCACCGCCACCCGCCGCCGGCGGGACAGGCCGCCGCTTCCCAGGTCGTAGAGCCCGAGGGCCACACGGTGGGACCGCAGCGTGTCGTGGCCGGGCTGGCCCTCCTGGGCGACGGCCACCGCCCTGAAGCGGCCGTGGCCGTCCACCTCCGTCTCGGCGCGCAGGGTGGCGATGCCGGCCGTCTCCAGCCACTCCTTCGACCACGACCCGAGGTCGCGGCCGCTGGTCTCCTCCAACACCTCGAGGAAGTCGGCGAGCGTCGCGTTGCGCCACTCGTACCGGTAGAAGTAGTGCCGGACGCCCTCCCGGAACGCCTCGTCGCCCACCCAGGCCACCAGCTGCTTGAGCACCGAGGCGCCCTTGGCATACGTGATCCCGTCGAAGTGGAGGCGCACGGCATCGGTGTCGACGATGTCCGCCGAGATGGGATGGGTCGACGGGAGCTGGTCCTGGGCGGCGGCCGCCGCCTTGGTGCCCGCGGCGAACCGGACCCACGCGTCGGTGAAGCGGGTGGCCGACGCCTGGGCGTGCGACGCCATGTAGGTGGCGAAGCTCTCGTTCAGCCACAGGTCGTCCCACCAGCGCATCGTGACGAGGTCGCCGAACCACATGTGGGCCATCTCGTGCAGCAGCGTCGAGGCGCGGGCCGCCCGCGCCGCCTCCGTCACCCGGGAGCGGAAGACCATTCGCTCGTTGAACGTGACGCAGCCCGGGTTCTCCATCGCCCCGAAAGCGAGCTCGGGCACGAAGAGCTGGTCGTACTTGGCGAACGGGTACGGGTAGTCGAACTCGGCGTCGAAGAAGTCGAGCCCCTGGCGGGTGACGGTGAACAGCTCGTCGGCGTCGAGGTGGGGAGCGAGGGACCGGCGGCAGTAGAGGCCGAGCGGCAGGTCCCCGTGGGCGCCGGCGACGGCGTGGTACGGCCCGGCCACGACGGCGGCGAGGTACGGCGGGACGGGCGGGGTGGGACGGAAGCGCCACCGGCCGCCGTCCCGCTCCGCCACCGGCGAGTTGCTCACGACCACCCAGTCCTCGGGCGCCTGCACGGTGAAGGTGAACGACGCCTTCAGGTCGGGCTGGTCGAAGCAGGCGAAGACGCGGTGGGCGTCGAACGGCTCGAACTGGGTGTGCAGGTAGACCCGCCCGTCGACCGGGTCGACGAAGCGGTTGAGGCCGACGCCGGTGTGCTGGTAGGCGCAGTCGGCGACGACGCGGAGGGCGTTGGTGGCGATCAGGCCCCGGACGGGGAACCGGCTGCGGTCCCGGTCGTACTCCGCCACGTCGAAGCGCCGGCCGTTCAGGTCGACCTCGTGGACGGCGACCGCGTCGAGGTCCAAGAAGGTCGGGGTACCGGTGAGGTTGCACGAGAACCTGACGGTGGTCTCGCTTCGGAACGTGTCCTCGCCGGTGGTGAGGTCGAGAAACACCTCGTACGACACGGCCGAGGTGTAGGAGGCCCGGTGCCGTGCCTCGTCGCGCGTCAGGTTGTCGTCCACCGCCCTGACACTACGACGGGGCCGAGGCGTAGAGTCCGCTGCATGAGCGAGCAGATCGAGGGCCTTTCCGACGACGACATCTCCACCGAGGACGCGGGCGGCGCCGGAGGCGGTGGCGACACGGCGGACGACGCGGCCGACGCCACCGACACGGCCGACACGGCCGACGATGCCGCCGACGCCGCGGACGAGAGCGACGCCGGCGACTCGGGCGACGCCGCCGACGCGTCCGACACCGACGACTCGGCGGACAGCGCCGATGCCGCCGACGCGGCCGGCACCGGCGACCCGGCGGGCACCGACGCCGGCTAGAGCGGCGGGCCGGGGGTGACGACCGCCCTCGGCCGGTGCGTCGGCGACACCGGGCGGTTCCTGGCCGAGCACTGGTCGGTTGCGCCCCTCCACCTTCCGGGCGCCGGCGCCGGCGCCTTCGCCGACCTGCTCACCCTCGACGACGTCGACCGCATCGTCTCGTCCTCGCTCCCCCGCACTCCCTCGTTCCGCCTGGTCCGCGACGGCCACCCGCTCGACCCCGCCCGGTACACGCGCCCGACGACGATCGGCGGCCGCCCGGTGACGGGAGCGGCCCACGCCGGCCTGGTGTGGAAGGAGTTCTCGGCCGGGGCGACCATCGTGCTGCAGTCCCTCCAACGGACGTGGCCCGCGCTGGCCGCCTTCTGCCGCGACCTCGAGCTCGAGCTCACCCACCCCGTCCAGGCCAACGCCTACGTCACGCCGCCGGCCGCACGGGGTCTCGCCGTGCACCACGACACCCACGACGTCCTCGTCCTCCAGGTCGCCGGCTCCAAGCGGTGGGCGGTCCACCCACCGGTGCTGGAGCTGCCGCTGCGGACCCAACCGTGGAAGGCGTCGATGGGGCCGCCGGCCGAGCCGCTCCTCGACGTCGAGCTCCGCGCCGGCGATTCCCTGTACGTGCCGCGCGGCTTCCCGCACTCGGCGCGCGCCCAGGACGGCGTGTCGATCCACCTGACCGTCGGCGTCCTGGCGTGGACGGGGGAGGACGTGGCGCGCGAGGTCGTGCGCCGGGCGGCCGACCACCTGCCGCTGCGGCGGGCGATGCCCGTCGGGTTCGCGGACGACGAGGACGCCGCCGTCGCCGCCGTCGCCGCCGCTGTGGCCGAGCTCCGCGACTGGCTGGGTACCGTCGACCCCGAGGCGGTGGCCCGGGGCCTCACCACGCGCTTCTGGTCCACCCGCCCCGCCGTGCTGGCCGGGCAGCTCCGGCAGCTGTGCCTGGTCGACGGGCTGGACGACTCGACGGTCGTGCGTCGCCGCCCGGCCGCCGTGTGCCGGTTGTCGCGCGCCGGTTCCCGGCTGGTGGTCACCCTGGGCGACCGGGTGCTGCGCATGCCCGCCGCGCTGGAGCCCCCGATGCGACGTCTCGTGGCCGGAGAACCGTTGTCCGTGGCCGATCTCGACCCCTGGCTCGACATGCAGAGCCGCCATGTCCTGGCCCGCCGGCTCGTCCGCGAAGGACTGCTCGAGATCGTCGCCGCGACCTGACGCTTCGACTGTTGCGGCTGGTTACCGGCCCGGCGTGGCGGGTATCTGGCTCCAAGGCCTGGTGGCCCGGCGCGGGCCGGAGCCCGAGCCCACGTCCCGAAGGAACCCGAGGAGGTCGGACGACGATGGCAGTGCAGGCATCTCCCCCCAGGAGGACGACGAGGCGCACAGCGGAAACGACCCAGCGAGCCCCCGCTCGCGGCGGCTCCGGAACGGCATCCCGACCCGCCGGCACGGGCCGCCGGGTCGCCACCACGTCAGCCGGCGCCGGCCGGCGGGTCGCCGACCCCGCCACGGACGAGTCGGTCGCCGGGCGCGTGAAGGACACCGTCCGCGTCCAGGCGGCGCAGGTGCGCGACGAGATCGCCACCCACGGGCGCACGGTCGTCGAGGAGGTACGGACGAAGGCGCAGGAGGAGTCGTACACCCAGGCCCGGCGCGCCGGTGAGGGTCTCTCCCGCCTCGCCTCCGAGGCGCACGCGCTCGCCGAGGGCCGCCCCGGCGACGCGGAGACGCTCCGCGGCTACCTCATGCAGGGCGCCGACCGGCTCATGGAGGCGGCCGACCGGTTCTACGGCCTGGCCGACGAGATCGACGAACGGGGCATCGAGGGCGTGGCGTCCGACCTCCAGCGCTTCGCCCGCCGGCGCCCGGGCGTGTTCCTCCTCGGTGCCGCCGTCGCCGGCTTCGGCGTCGGCCGGGCGGTGCGTTCGGCCCAGAGCGACGAGGGCGACGAGGCGTGGGGGGAGTACGACGACGACGAGGTGGAGTACGAGGGCGCCGGGCGCCGCGCCGTCGCCAGCCGGCGTGCTCTCGCCGGTGCCTCCGGCACCACGGCGACGGGCGGGACCCGATGATGCCGAACCGCTATTCGTCCTACTCGGAGAACGACGACAAGCCGCTCGGTGAGCTGTTCGGCGACATGAGCCGGCAGGTCCAGGACCTCCTGAAGAAGGAGGTCGAGCTGGCGAAGCTCGAGACCAAGGACGAGATGGCGAAGGCCGGGAAGGCGGGCGCCATGTTCGGCGCCGCCGGCGTGATCGGCTTCGTCGCCCTCATCCTGATGGCCTTCGCCGCCGCCTGGGGCCTGGCCGAGGCCA
Organism: Acidimicrobiales bacterium; assembly: GCA_035540975.1. Lineage (NCBI taxonomy): Bacteria > Bacillati > Actinomycetota > Acidimicrobiia > Acidimicrobiales > Acidimicrobiales bacterium. The sequence continues at coordinate 11,929 of DATLFN010000138.1, read as the reverse complement.
TCCCACCGGGGCTGGCGTTCCTGGCCATCGGTCTCCTCTTCGCCGTCATCGGCGGCCTCCTCGCCCTGCAGGGCAAGAAGAAGCTGGAGACGTTCAAGCCCGTCCCGGAGCAGGCGATCCGCTCGATCAGCCAGGACGTGAAGGTGGCCAAGGAAGGCCTGTCACGCGGCGCCAACGCCCCGATGCAGCGCCCGGTCTCGAGGAGCTGGAATGGCTAGTCGGACCGAAGAGGTGCAACGCGACATCGAGCAGACCCGGGAGGAGCTCGGGAACACGCTCGAGGCCATCGGCGACAAGGTCGCCCCCAAGAAGGCCGTCCGCCGGGCCAAGTGGAAGGCCCAGGACAAGGTCGAGGACGTGAAGGACAGGGTGAGCCCCGCACGGCTCGCCCGGAGAGGCACGGACAACGTCCTGCACCGGCTGCACGACGTCCGCCTCTCCATCATGGGAAGCGACGACGAGGGAGACGACGAAGTGACTCGAAGCAACGGCAGCACCCGGACGAGGATCGGCAACCGCACCCGGGCCCTCGAGGAGGGCGCCTCGGAAGCACGGGAACGAGCGTCCGACGCGACCGGACGGGCCGGCGAGGCCGCCAGCACGGTCGTGGAGAAGGCGAAGATGGCGCCGGAGACGGTGGCCCGGTCGGCCAAGGGCAACCCGCTCGTGGCCGGGCTCCTGGTGTTCGGCGGCGGGTACCTGGTGGCGTCCCGCCTCCGCCCGACCGACCGCGAGCGGACGCTGGCCGAGCGGGCGAAGGAGCGCCTCGAGCCGGTGAAGCAGCAGGCGCTCGAGGCCGGCCGCAACATGGCCGACGAGATCAAGAGCGTCGCCGAGGGCGGCATCGGCCCGGCGGCCGTGCGCGCCGTGCGGTCCGAGGTGCGCCAGCGGGCGGCCGACGCCGCCGAGACCGTGAAGGAGAAGGCGACGGAGGTCGTGGACAAGGCCACCAGCTCCGACGACGAAACCACCACCGGGTCGGGCGGCACCGGGGGCGCGAAGCGCACGTCCCGCGCCGCGTCGACGAAGGCTTCGCGCGGGGCCAAGGGCGCCGCCAAGGCGACCGGCACGACCACCCGTCGGCGCACCGGGGCGACGGGGCCCGCCGGCACGGCGGCAACCCCGCGCCGCCGCACGACGGCCAAGGCCGGCTGACTCCCGCAGCCGCGCTCGAGTCGAGGAGGAGGCTGACATGGCCGACACGGGCACCTACGAGCAGCCCGTCCCGGCGCAGACCGGCCAAGGCGACCAGGCCGACTCGCCCCTCGAGCTGGAGGCGACCGACTGGAAGGCGAGCGTCAAGCGGGCCGCCCAGGAGTTCAAGAACGACCGGGCCAGCATGAGCGCGGCGGGCATGGCGTTCTACTGGTTCCTCGCCGTGTTCCCCGCCCTGCTGGCCGCCGTCGGCCTCCTCGGCCTGGTCAACGCCGGGGCGACGGCCACCGAGTCCATCAACGACGCCGTGCGGTCGGTCCTCCCCGGCGACGCCGCCCGCGTGCTCACCGACGCCGTCACCAAGGCGGGCGAGCAGTCGGACGGGGCGGCCGTCGTCGCCACCCTCGTCGGGCTGGGCATCGCCCTGTGGAGCGCGTCGGCGGGGATGGTCGCCATGCAGACGGGCCTGGACGTGGCGTACGACGTCCCCCAGGACCGCACCTTCGTGAAGAAGAGGCTGGTGGCCTTCGCCCTCCTGGGCGTCACCGCCGTCCTCGGCGGCCTGGCCACCGTCATGCTGGTGTTCGGGCAACCCATCGGGGACGCCGTCCGCGACGACTTCCCCATGGGCGGGGCCTTCGTCCTCGTGTGGACGGCGGTGCGGTGGGCCGTCGCCATCGTCTCGGTGATGGTCCTCTTCGCCGCCTTCTACTACCTGGCCCCCAACCGGGACTCGCCCAAGTGGGCCTGGGTCAGCCCGGGGGGCGTGGTGGCGGCCGTGGTGTGGCTGGCGGCCTCCGTCGGCTTCTCGTTCTACGTGTCGAGCTTCGGCTCGTACGCCGAGACGTACGGGTCGCTCGCCGGCGTGGTCGTCCTCCTGCTGTGGCTGTTCCTGAGCGCGCTGGCGGTGATGGCCGGTGGCGAGCTCAACGCCGAGCTGGAACGCCAGAGCGCCATGAAGGCGGGGCAGCTCCCGACGCAGGGGCAGCTCGCCGGCGGCCGCGGCGGCCGTGGCGCGGTCGCCGACCGCCCCGGCGAACCCGCCGGCCGGGCGGGGAACGGCAACGCCCGGGACGGCGCTGCGGGCTCCCCCGAGGCGGTGCGCGAGTGGGCGCGCCGCATGCGCGAGGTGCGCGAGTCCTCGAACCGGTGATAGCCCGACGCCCGCGACCCGGGCGTTACGGTGCGGCGTGATCACCGTCCGCACCTACCGCGGCGGCGGGTTCTTCGCCGCCGCTGAATGCCGGAGATGGGATGGGCCGCCGGCTACCCGTTCACCCTCTCGCCCATGGTCCTGACCACCTTGGTCGGTTACCGGTACTTCGAGGGCAAGGACTGGCTGTGAGCGGTCGGGTGGAGCTGGTCTGGTACGGGGACGACGCGCCGCGCTACGACCACGGGCCCCAGCACCCCCTGCGGTTCCCGCGGGTGGTGCTCACCCGCGACCTGATCCACGCCTACGGGCTGGTGGACGGCGAGCGGGTGGCGGAGACCCCCGCCCGGTCGGCCACCGACGAGGAGCTGGCCCTCGTGCACACCGAGCGCTACGTCGACGCCGTGCGCCGCGCCGGTCACGGTGAGCCCGGTCCCTGGTGGGAGTTCGGCTTCGGCCCGGGCGACAACCCGATCTTCCCGGGCATGCACGAGGCGTCCGCCCGCGCCGCCGGCGCGTCGCTCGTCGCCGCCGACGCGGTGCTCTCCGGGCGGGCGGCGCACGCCTTCAACCCGGCGGGCGGGCTGCACCACGCCATGCCCGAGCGGGCCAGCGGCTTCTGCGTCTACGACGACCCCGCCCTCGCCGTCGCCTGGCTGCTGGACCGAGGGGTAGAGCGCGTGGCGTACGTGGACGTGGACGTCCACCACGGGGACGGGCCCCAGGAGATCTTCTACGACGACCCCCGCGTGCTCACCGTCTCGCTGCACCAGTCGGGGGCCACCCTGTTCCCGGGCACGGGGTTCGTCGACGAGATCGGCGCGGGAGATGCTCGCGGCAGCGCCGTCAACGTGCCGCTCCCGCCCCTCACCGGTGACGAGCTGTGGCTCGACGCGTTCCGCCGCGTGGTCGTCCCCCTGGTGGAGGCGTGGCAGCCGGGCGTGCTCGTCACCCAGCTGGGCTGCGACACCCACCACAGCGACCCGCTGGCCAACCTGCTGCTCACCACCGGCGCCTACCGGGAGACGGCGAGGATGCTCCACGACCTCGCCCACCGGGCTGCCGGCGGGCGCTGGGTGGCCACCGGCGGCGGGGGCTACCAGTGGGCCGGCGTGGTGCCCCGGGCGTGGACGATCTACTTCGCCGAGATGGCGGGGGTCTCGATCCCCGACCGGCTGCCCGCGTCGTGGACGGAGCGGGCGGGGCGAGAGGCGGGCGCCGCGGTGCCGGCATCGCTGTGGGAGCCTCCCGTGCCCGGGCCGCCGGGCGACCGCCAGGCCGTGGAGCGTACGGTCGCCGAGGTCGAGCGCCTGGTCTTCCCGCTGCACGGCCTCTCGGGCTGAGGCGGTCGATCCCGTGAGGCCGTTGACATCCACCTGGGCCGGTAGGAAGCTTCCGGGCACGAGGTGCTTCTCGCAGGGGGTGCGGTCATGGCACGCTGGTCCCGCTTCTTCGCCGCCGCGGCACTCACCGCCGGCATCCTCGCCGCACCGACCACGGCCGGCGCCGACCACGAGACCGACGTCCGCACCAGGAACATCCACCCGATGGGCCACAGCGCCCACGTGGCGCCCTTCCTGCCCGAGCCCGACGGCGTCCGCCACATCAGCTCCGACCTCGCCTTCCGCGGCGACATCGCCTTCCAGGGCAACTACAACGGCTTCCGGGTGATCGACATCTCGAGCCCGGCCCGGCCCGTCGAGCTCGTGCACCAGGAGTGCAACGGCGACCAGGGCGACATCGTCGTGTGGGGGGACATCCTCGTCCGGGCGTGGAACAGCAAGAAGTCGACCCCGCGCACCTGCGACGGGCAGACCGTGCCCGCAAACTGGGAGGGCGTGCACGTCTTCGACATCGCCAACCTCGCCGACCCGCAGCTGGTCGCCTCGGTCGAGCTGCCGTGCGGCTCACACACCGTCACCGTGGCCGGCGTCTCGGCCGGGCAGCTGATCGTCTACAGCAACAACTCGAGCAGCGCGGGCTGCGGCACGACCACCGACCTCGCCACCCAGAACGCGCTCGGCGACTTCATGGACGTCCTCGCCGTTCCCCTGGCGAACCCGGCGGGGGCCACGCTGCTCCGCCGCGAGCCCCTGGCCGGGCCGGCCACCGCGGTCAGGACCGGCTGTCACGACGTCGGCGTCATCCTGGGCGACGAGAACAAGGCGGCGTGCGCCAGCGCCGACACCATCAACGTGTTCGACATCGGCGCCAACGTCACCCCCGGCGGGAGCCTGGAGGACCCGGCCCTGCTGTACACGATCAGCGAGCCCGGTGTCGGCCAGGCCGGGACCAACGGGCGCTGGCACTCCGCCGCCTTCACCTGGGACGGCGAGGTCATCGCCGCCGGCTGGGAGCCCGGCGGCGGGATCGAGGCGGAGTGCGAGGCCGGCGATCCCGACGTCGACAAGTCGATGTTCTTCTACGACGCCGACACGGGCGCCAAGCTCGGCCAGTGGGTCCTGCCCCGGGCCCAGGAGGCGACCGAGAACTGCACGGTCCACAACTACAACGTGGTCCCGCTGCGCAGCGGCCGGTACGTCGCCGTCGGCGGTCACTACCAGGCGGGCACGTGGGCGGTGGAGTTCACCGACCCCGCCGCCCCCAGGACGATCGCCTGGTCGGACTCGCTGCCCCTCGGCACGGTGACGCTGCCGAACGGGACGGTGGTGAACGAGGCGGGCGGCGCCTGGTCGTCCTACTACTACAACAACTTCGTCTACGAGTCCGACATCACGCGCGGCCTCGAGGTCTTCCGGATCAGCGACCGCGCCATGGCCGGTGCCGTGCGGCTCCCGTACCTGAACCCCCAGACGCAGGACTTCACCATCGGCTGACCGGAGGCGTGCGCCGCCGCCGCGTCAGTGGAGTCGGTAGAACCGCCAGAAGTCGTTCTCGATCGGGAGCACCTCGACGTCGTCGAACCCGGCCTCGGCGGCGTAGCGGCGGAACGTCGGGGCCCGCATGATCGTCCCCGTGCCCGCCGCCGGCTCGTCGCTGAGCGCACACGGCAGGCAGTGGATGGCGCTCCATCCCCATTGGAAGCGCTCGCCGTCCTCCACGTCGGTGGTGAAGGCGTCGGCCACCCGCTCGTCGGCCACCACGACGGCGCCGCCAGGCGCCCGGAGCGCCCGCATGGCGCGCAGGGCCCCCACCGGGTCGACCATGTCGTGGATCGTCTCGAAGGCGCACACCAGGTCGAACGAGCCGGCCAGCCGGGGGTCGGCGGCGTCCCGCACCTCGAACGTCACCCGCTCGGCGACGCCGGCCTCATCGGCGTTGCGCCGCGCCTCCTCGACCGACGCCGGGTCGAGGTCGAGGCCGGTGACCGACGCCTTGGGGAAGCCGCGGGCGATCGATATCGCCGACCACCCGGTGCCGCACCCCACGTCGGCGACGCGCGCCGGCGGGTCGGCGCCGAGGCGCTCGACCAGCCCGGGCACGGCGGGGAACCACTCGGAGGCGAGGAGGTTCACGAACATGGGCCGGTTGATCCCGCCGATGAAGTGACGGGTGTCCTCGCCGTACGCCTCGTACGGCACGCCCGACCCGGTGGCGAAGGCCCGCCGGACGTCGGGCAGGGCGCCCGCCATCCCCACCACGCCGAGGGCGAGGGGCGTCATGTAGTGGAGGCTGTCCCGGTCGAGCAGGACCTCGTCGTGGCCGGGCGGCATGGAGAACCGGCGGGTGGCGTGGTCGTCGTCCCCGTCGACGGCCAGGATCCCGGCGACCGCCTGGTGCTCCAGCCACTCGCGGGCGTACCGCTCGCCGACCCCCGCCCGCTCGGCCAGCTCGGCGGCCGTCAGCGGGCCGCCGTCGGCGACCACCCGGTACAGGCCGAGCCGCTCGCCCAGCCACACGTGGTACAGGTCCAGGGCGGCGATGGTGGCGCCGAAGAGCCGCTCGACGAGCCGGTCGCGCGCCGCGCCCGGCTCGGTTGTCAATGCGTCCGTACCCGTCATGTCGTCCTCCCCCGTGGGCCGTGGCGGGCGGCCCCGCGGCACATTCTGACGGATGCCGTGCGCCGTTGGGCAGGATTGGCGAGCTCGATGCCCACGGTCCGCACCGCACGTCTCGCGACGAGGGGCGCGACGCTGGTGGCGTGGGGATCACGTTCCGCCGGCTGGCCGAGGCCGACCTGCCGTTGCTCCACCGGTGGCTGAACGAGCCGGGCGTCGTGCGCTGGTGGGAGGGCGACGACGTCTCGTGGGAGGCGGTGGTCAGGGACTACGGCCATCCGGAGGACTCGACCGAGCACTGGGTCGCGTCCCTGGACGGCGCCGACCTCGGCTGGATCCAGTGCTGGCCGGTCGTCGAGGAGGCGGCGTGCGAGCCGTGGTACCCGCTCGGCGTGGAGCGGACAGCGGCCGGGATCGACTACCTGGTCGGCGACCCGGCCGACCGGGGCCGCGGGTTCGGCGCCGCCATGATCCGGGCCTTCGTCGCCGACGTCGTCTTCGGGCTCCATCCCGCGTGGACGCAGGCGTGCGCGGCGCCCTATGCCGCCAACCAGATCTCGTGGAAAGCGGTCCGCAACGCCGGCTTCCGCCTGGTGGGCACCGTCCAGGACCGGGACGGTCCCTGCAGCCTCATGGTGGTCGGCCGGGCGGACGTGGCGGTGCCGGACGCCGCCGAGCGGGGTAGGGAGCCCGCATGGGACTCAACCGCATCCTCCTCGTCGTCGCCGTCGCCTGCTTCCTGATCACCGCGCTGTCGGCGTTCAGCGACGACGTCGACGTCACGGAAATGGGCTTCCTGGCCCTGGGCCTGGCCGCCTACGCCGGCTCCTACCTTGCCGACGGGGCGGTCGGCGGCGGGTTCGGGCGCGGACGCGCCGTGGCCGGGCGCCGAGCAGGCTGGCGCGACGACCCCTACGCCTGAGCCCGACCGCCCGGCGGCAGCGTCGCCACGCCGGTCACGCCGCCGGCCGTCCCTCCGCGCCCACGGCCCGCCTACCGTGGACCGGTGCTGCTGGCCGAGGTGGTGCGCACGTCCGGGGAGGTGGCGGCCACGCCCTCGCGCTCGGCCAAGGTGGCCGCCCTCGCCGGCCTCCTCCGTCGGCTGGAGGGGCCGGAGGAGGCCGAGGCGGCCGTCGCCTTCCTGACCGGCCGGCCCCGCCAGGGCAGGATCGGGGTGGGTTGGGCGGCGCTGCGCGCCGTCGACCTGCCGCCGGCGCCGGTGCCGTCGCTCCATGTGCTGGAGGTCGACGCGGCCCTGGCGGCGCTGGCCGGGTGCGCCGGCCCCCGCTCGGCGGTCGCCCGCCGGACCATCCTCGGCGAGATGCTCCGGCGGGCCACCGAGCCGGAGGGGGAGTTCGTCCGCCGGCTCCTCCTCGGGGACCTGCGCCAGGGCGCGCTCGAGGGGGTGATGGCCGACGCCCTGGCCAGGGCCACGGCCATCCCCGCCCCCGTGGTGCGACGGGCCACGATGCTGGCCGGCGACCTGCCCCGCGTCGCCGCCCTGGCCCTGGCCGAGGGCGAGGCCGGGCTGTCCGCCGTGGGCCTCGAGGTGCTCCGGCCCGTCCTCCCCATGCTGGCGTCCACCGCCGAGGACGTGGCCTCGGCCATCGAGGCGATGGGGCGGTCGTCGGTGGAGTGGAAGCTCGACGGCGCCCGGGTGCAGGCCCACCGCCGGGGTGACGAGGTGCGCCTGTTCACGCGGAACCTCAACGACGTCACCGACCGCCTGCCAGGGGTGGCGGAAGCCGTGCGCTCACTGGAGGCGACCGACGTTGTGCTGGACGGGGAGGTGCTGGGCCTCGGGGACGCCGGGCCCGAGGCGTTCCAGGAGACCATGAGCAGCTTCGGGCGCCGGACGGGGCCGCCGGGGCGGGCGACGCTCGGCGTGTGGTTCTTCGACTGCCTCCATCTCGACGGCGGCGACCTCCTGGACCGGCCCCTGACCGAGCGGGCGGCCGCCCTGGCCCGCACGGGCGCGCCGCGCGTCCCCGCCCTGGTCACCGACGACGTCGAGGTCGCCGTCGAGTTCCAGGCCGCCGCGCTGGCCGCCGGTCACGAGGGCGTGATGGTGAAGTCGGCCTCGTCGCCCTACGAGGCGGGGCGACGAGGATCGGCCTGGCGCAAGGTCAAGCCCGTCCACACCTTCGACCTGGTGGTGCTGGGCGCCGAGTGGGGCAGCGGCCGGCGCCGGGGCTGGCTCTCCAACCTGCACCTCGGCGCACGCGACCCGGCGGGCGGCTTCGTCATGGTGGGCAAGACCTTCAAGGGCCTCACCGACGAACTGCTGCGGTGGCAGACCGCCGAGCTCCTGTCCCGCGAAGCCTCCCGCTCCGCGCACGTCGTCCACATCGACCCGGTCGTCATCGTGGAGATCGCCGTCGACGGCGTGCAGGCCTCGACCCGGTACGCGGGCGGGGTGGCCCTGCGCTTCGCCCGGGTCCGGCGCTACCGGCCCGACAAGGGCCCCGCCGACGCCGACACGATCGACGCGTTGCGGTCCCTCCTCCCCGGTCGCCACTGAGCCCCTCCTCGTCCGGCCGGTCACACTGGTGGCGTGTTCGAGCGGTTCACCGACCGGGCCCGACGGGTCCTCGTGCTGGCGCAGGAGGAGTCCCGCCTGTTCCGGCACGACTTCATCGGGACCGAGCACCTCCTGCTCGGGCTCCTCCGGGAGGGCGAAGGCGTCGGCGCCGAAGCGCTCGCCGCCCTCGGCGTGTCCCTCACGTCGGTGCGCGACCTGGTCGACGAGATCGTCGGGCGGGACACGACCGAGTCTCCCGGTGCGCCGCCCTTCACGCCCCGTGCCAAGCGGGCGCTGGAGATGTCGCTGCGGGAGGCGTTCGAGCTCGGCCATGAGCACATCGGCACCGAGCACCTCCTGCTCGGCCTGCTCCGCGAACCCGAGGGTGTGACCGGCCAGATCCTGGCCCGCCTGGGCGTCGCCCCCGCCGACGTGGACGCGCTGGTCAAGGGCGCGCTGGGCGCCGTCCCCGGTCGGCGGGACCCGCTGGACGCCGTCGCGGCCGGCGACGTCGAGCCGGCCGAACCTCCCGACGCCGCCCGGCTGCTCCCGTGGAGCGACGCGTCCGAGGTCCTCGCTGCCGCCCTGGCGTCGCAACCCCGGGTGCAGCGCAGGGAGATCCACGGCGTCGTCTACGAGACGTGTGCGTACGCGCCGGAGCCGCTGCCGCGGATCCTCGTCGCCGTCGCCCGCGCCAGGGTCTCACGGGAGGCGTTCGACGGCCACACGGAACGCCTGCCCGAGGCGGCGGCGGTCGACGGGCTCGGCGACGCGGCGACGTACGATGCGGGCACCTCCTCGCTGCGCATGCTGGTGGGCACGACGCTGGTGGTGGTGCAGGTCCGGCTCCATGCCGAGCGCCGGCGCATCGCCCTCGACGTCGCTCGCCGGGTGCTGGCGAACCTGGCCGCCCCCCGGCCCTGACGGCGACCGGCGCACGGCCGGCCCGGCGTTCGGCCCCCGTTGGGCCGCGTGGCGGCCCGGCCCCCGGTTCGCCGGTCCTCAGGCCGAGAAGCGCACCCGGAGGTCGACGAGGCCGCGCAGGGTCAGGCTGTCGCGGTGCGACGGCGGAGCGCCGACCAGCTCCCAGGTGCCGAACCGGTCGAGCAGGCGGTCGAGCACGATCTGGCCCTCGAGGCGGGCCAGCGCGGCACCCAGGCAGAAGTGGATGCCGCCGCCGAAGCTCATCGGCGGTCCCTCGTCGCGCCCGACGTCGAGGCGCTCGGGGTCGCTGAACCGGGCCGGGTCACGGTTGGCGGCGCCGAGGAGGGCGAGGACGACGCTGCCGGTGGGGATGTGGCGCCCGGCGATCGTCAGGTCCTCGTACGCCGTGCGCAGGGCGATCTGGACCGGGCTGTCGAAGCGGAGCAGCTCCTCGACGGCGAGGCGCACCAGGGACCGGTCGGCGCGCAGGCGGGCCAGCTGCTCGGGGTTGCGCAGCAGCGCCAGGATGCCGTTCCCGATGAGGTGGGTGGTCGTCTCGAAGCCGGCGGCGAACAGGAGGATGGCGGTGGAGATGAGCTCGTGCTCGGTCAGCTGGTCGCCCTTGTCCTCCGCCTCGATGAGCTTGGTGAGGAGGTCGTCGCCGGGGTGGGCCCGGCGCTCGGCGACCAGGTCGGAGAAGTACGAGGCCAGGCCCGAGTCCGCCGCCGTCGCCTCGTCGAGGGCCTCGGGCGTCACGACCAGCTCGAGGACGGCGGTGATGGACCGGACCAGCGGCCGCAGCAGCGGCCGGTCGTCGGCGGGCACGCCGAGCATCTCGCCGATGACGGTGACGGGCAGCGGGAAGGCGAGGGCGTCCATCACGTCGACCTCGCCGTCGAAGCGGTCGAGCAGCTCGTCGACGAGGGTCACGATGCTGGGCCGCAGCCTCTCGACCGTCCTGGGGGTGAAGGCCCGGGTGGCGAGGCCGCGGAGGCGGGTGTGGTCGGGCGGGTCGGTGGTGAGCATGTTCGACCGGTCGTTGCGGAACCGGTCCTGGGCCGCCTGCTGCGCCGGCGAGAGCCCGGCCGAGCCGACCGCGTGGGAGAAGTCCTTGCCGACGCCGTGGTGGCGGAGCAGCTGCTGGCAGTCGTCGTAGCGGGTGAGGGCCCAGAACCCGAGGCCGCTCTGGTGGACGGGCGCCGCCGCCCGGATGGCCGCGTACCGGGGGTAGGGGTCGGCCCTCCCCTCGGGCGTGGCCACCAGCTCCACGAGGAGGTTGTCGGGGTCGACGGCGGAGACCGTGCTCATGCGTCCACACCTACCACGCCCCAGGCGTTACGCCGCATCGCCGGCCTCGGGGCCGCTAGATCGGCACGGGGTCCGGGACGGGCGCCGGCTGCGGCGGCGCGGGGACGTCGGGATCGGGATCGATGGGCGGGAAGGGCGCCGGCGCCGGCGCCGGCGGCTCCACGGGCGGGAACGGGTCGGGTATCGGAGTGCTCATGACGCGGGGGTACCCGGCCGGCGAGCCGGCGAACCGCCGCGTGGATGGCGACGGCGGACGTCTGGGCAACGCCGCCGGTCAGCGGGCGACGGTCTCCAGGATGGCCGTCTCGGGGGTGCCGGCCAGCGCAGGGGAGTTCTCCTCGACCGCCCACACCTGGGTCGTGAGGAACCGCCGGAACGCCTCGGCGCGCTCGACCGTCTCGAACTCGAGGTCGATCACCACGAACCGCGGGTCGTCGACGGGACGCTGCACCCGCTCGCCGACGACCCCCGCGTCCCGGCGCACGGTGGCGAACCGGTCGAACGCCGACGACCACACGTCGAAGTCGGTCACGGGATGGCGGATGTTCAGGGTCGGCACGTCGCTCTCCTCGTCGTGGCGTCGTTCACCCTGCCAACGTACGGGGACCGCCGCTCGGCGACCATCCCAGGTTCCTGGGAATCGTCGTCTGGCGCCAGCTCGGGGTCTGTCCCATGAATCAGAGAAACCGTTGTCCCACAACGGTTTCTCCTTGCGCCGGTGGATCGAACAGGTGTACGATGTGTCGTGATCGACGGGCTGGAGGCGGCGCTGGAGGAGCTGGGGGCGGCCGAGCCGCAGGCCCTGGCCGATCCCGAGGCCGTCGAGCGCCTGCACCGCTGCCTGGCCCGCCTGGAGGCGGTCACCACCCGGGCCGCCGCCGCCTTCGACGCCTCGGGGGCCTGGCAGGC
>DATLFN010000137.1 GCA_035540975.1 Acidimicrobiales bacterium | reverse complement strand
TCTATCTGATCTCGGCCGTCCAGTGGGTGGGCACCGACGGTGAGGTGAAGAAGCCGAGCACCACGATCGAGGTCCTCGGTGCGGCGCCGGCCCAGCCCGCCGCCGGCGGGGCCCGGCACCGGCTGGCTCTCCGTGGGCGTCGACGCCCCGCCGGCGGCGGGCTGGGCCGGCGCCGCACCGAGGACCTCGATCGTGGTGCTCGGCTTCTTCACCTCACCGTCGGTGCCCACCCACTGGACGGCCGAGATCAGATAGAAGCCCGGCGTCACGTCGGACGGGACGGTGACGTCGGCCTGGAAGGTGCCCTGGGCGTCGGCGTCCACCGTCGCCAGGGCCTGGCCGGTGACGCCGTTCCAGCGGAGGGTCACCGGTCCGGCGTCCACGCCGGTGGGGGCGAAGACCTGCCCGATCACCGACACCGTGCCGCCGGGGTCGACCCGGCTGGTGGGCAGCGTGAGGTTGGCCTGCGGCGTGCAGGCGAAGGCGGGCGCCAGGGCGATCAGCCCGAACACGACTGCCACGAACGCCGCCAGACCACCCTTGCGAACCGCCTGCGTGTTCCGACCCATCGGAGTCCCCTTCGACGACGGCCGTGCGGCACAAGTATGCCAGGGACCAGGGCCGATCGTCCCATCCATCACGGATCTGCGGCCCGGCGTCCGGCCACCGCCAGGGCGGCGACGAGGGCGCCCACCACGGTCAGTAGGGCGCCCACGACGCGGAGCGCCGACCGGTCGCTGCCCGGCTCGGGCAAGGTGACGATGGACGTGGCCAGGTCCTGCTTCCCCGACGACCTGGTCCCGCCCCGGGTGTCGGACCACACGGCGACCGCCCGCCGGGGGGAGGACAGGAGGCCGAGCCGGCTGCCGAGGTCGGGCAGGTCCCGCTCGCTCCCGAACCCGATGCGCGAGTCGAACGCCCGGTCCGAGACGACCAGCCTCGGGCCGAAGGTGCGCCCGCCGTCGCTCGAGGACTGGAGTGACACCCCGTTCATGGCGTCGTGCTCGTCGAGCCGGCGGTCGTAGTAGAGGACGTCGAGGCGCCCGTCGGCCGACAGGCCCAGCCGGGGCAGGTACTGCGACGTCCCGTCTCCCCTCGGCGTGTCGTTCACCCGCCGGGGTGGCCCGAAGCTCCGCCCGCCGTCGGTCGAGGTCCAGACCCAGACGTCGGCGTCGCCCAGGCGGCCGTCCGTGAAGGCCAGGTGGACACGGCGAGCCTCGTCGTCCACCACGAGCGACGGCGAGGGCGGGAGGAACACGACGATGCGCTGCGTGGGCACGAGGCCGTCGTCCACGACGGTGTCGGACCACGTCGCCCCGCCGTCCGACGACCGGGCCAGCACCAGCGACCACTTCCCGGGATAGGGCTCGCCGCCCCTCCCTTCGTGGGCGCCGTGGTAGTCGAGGACGTCGTCGCCCAGGTCGAGGTAGGCGACGAACAGGGCGCCCCCCGCCACGGCGGGGACGGGGGCGACGACCCGGAGCCGGTCCGCGGGGCTGACCCGGGTGGGGTCGCCCCAGGTCCGCCCGCCGTCGTCCGAGCGGGCCATCGTCACCGGGTAGCCCGTCTCGGGGAACAGCAGGGTCCCCACCGCCCCGGCCTGGAGCCACGTGACGTAGAGGCGGTCGGCGTCGTCGGGGTCGGCGGCCAGACGCACCTGGAAGGCCAGCCGCCCGGCGACGCGCACCGGCTCCGAGAACGACCCGCCCACGTCGCGGGACGTGGCGACCCAGGCGGCGTTCGGCACGTTGCCCTGCCCGGCCAGGGTGACGAACGAGACGTGGAGCGCCCCGTCGGCGCCGAAGCCGACGTCGGGGGCGTAGCAGCGGGGCGGGTCGTCCTCGCCGGCCGGGAAGGGCAGCTGCCGCTCGTCCCAGGTGGCGCCGTCGTCGGTGGAGACGTGCAAGGAGCACCCGAACATCGGGTTGTCGATGCGGTTGACGACGGCCAGCCGGCCGGCGCGGGTGGGGTCGGCGGCGATGCTCGGCGAGTTGTGCTGGCGCAGGTCGGTGGGGTCGGCGGCACCGGCGTCGACCGCCACGTTGGGTGCCGCCGTCGGGACGCCGCGCTCCGGTGGCCGGGCCCACGCCAGGGTCCCCGCTCCGATCACCAGCAGCCCGAGCCCCACGGCGGCGAGCGGCCAGGAGCGGGTGCGGCCGCGCCGTGGTGCCGGCGCCGGCGTGCCGATCGCATCGGCGGCCGCGGACGCCGTGGACGCCGCGGACGCCGCGGGGTCGACCGCACCGGGCGGCGCGGCCGGGCCGCCCGGCCCCTCCTCCACGTCGTCGCTCACCGGGCCGCCCTCAGCGCCCTTACCGGCGCGACCGGCGCAGCCCGACCACGCCCACGACCACGGCCACCGCCGCCACCGTGAGGGCGGCCAGCCCGAACGGGAACCCGCCCCCACCGCCGCCCGCCTCCGGCGCGACGGGCCGGGCCGGCTCACCGGCCGAGGGCTCGACGAAGGAGCGCTTGTCGAGGATCCCCGCCCCCTTCACGAAGACCCACCCGGCGTAGACCGCCGGGCGGTAGGCGAACGACCCGGTGGCGAAGAGCAGGGGCAGGGCGGGAAGGTCGTCGGCCAGCAGCCTCAGCGCCTCGCCCACGAGGGCGCGCCGCTCGTCCCTGCCGGGCGTCGAGGCGATGCGGCGGGCCAGGTCGTCGAACCGTGCGCTCCGGTAGCCCGAGTAGTTGAGCGACCCGTCCTCGGGCGGTGACCCGAACACCCGGCGCAGGAAGTCGGGGTCGTAGGACGCCAGCGCCGGTGCGGGCCAGATCGCCGCCTGGAACGTCGGCGTCCCCCCACCCTCGCCGACCGCCGCCGACAGCTCGTCGGAGGAGACGGAGCGCGCCCGGGCCCGGACACCGGCCCGCTCCAGGGCGAGCACGACCTGGCGGCCCGCCTCGGCCTTGACCGGGTCGTTGTCGGGCGACAGCACCTCCAGCTCGCGGACGCCGGCCGAGGCCAGCTCCCGGGGCGCGGCGCCGGTGTCGGCCCGGTGGAGGACCTCGTCGGTGCTCCAGGGGGAGTCGGGGTGGAGGTAGCCGCGGTCGGCGGGCACGGCGTTGCCGACGGCCCGGGCCAGCTGCCCGAGGTCGAGGGCCCGGGCGACGGCGCGTCGCGCCTCGGGCCGGTCGAACGGCGCCGTGCGGACGTTGAGGAGGAGGACGGTACCGCTGTAGGTGGGGCCGTCGACGATCCGGGTGGCGAGGCCGTCCAGGCGGTCGACGGCGGTCTCCGGGAGGCTCACCGGCAGCATGTCGACGTCCCGGCGCTCCAGGGCCCGCAGGGTGTCCTCGGCGTCGCCGATCACCGGTACCTCGACGGCGCCCACCGCCGGGCGGCCGCGGAACCAGTCCGTGAACGCCTCGAACCGGTACCGCTCACCGGGCCGGTGCTCGACCAGCCGGTAGGGGCCGCTTCCCACCGGGAGCCCGTCAGGGGCGAGGCTGTCGGCGGGCAGGCCGCGCCACAGGTGGGCCGGGAGGATGGGCAGGTCGGCGAGGGGCTGGTCGGCGAAGCCGGGCGCCGGGTGCTCGAGGGTGATGGTGACGGTGGTCGCCCCCGTCGCCTCCACGCCCGCCACGGGGGCGACCTCGGGCGTGAACCTCGGGTGGAAGCGGGCGGCCACGTGCCGGAAGGTGAAGACGACGTCCTCGGCGGTGACCGGGTGGCCGTCGTGCCAGCGGGCGTCGTCCACCAGCCGGATGGTGAGCCGCAGCCCGTCCGGGCTCGTGTCCACCGACCGGGCGAGCCACGGCTGCGGGACGCCGCCGGCGTCGCGCCACAGCAGGGTGTCGTACACGAGGGTGACCAGCGCGTACCCGAGCTCGAACGTGTAGGGCGTGAGCGTGCCGTCGTCCTGGGGGAACGGCAGCCGGACCAGCGGCGCCGAGCTGGGGGTGGCGGCGTCCTGCGCACGGGCGGTCGGGAAGGGCGCCGCCACGGCGAGGGTGGCGACCATGGCGATCATGGCGATGGCGGGGAGCCGGCGCATCGGGGGGATTCTGGCCGCTGCGGACCGTGGAGGTCAGCCGGCCGCCACCGCCTCGCGCATGTGGTCCCTGGTGCGCCTGTCGAGCTCGTCGAGATCGAAGCCGTAATAGCGCCGCACCAGCCGCTGCGCGCCCTCTGCTCGCATGGCCGGCACGTCGGTCATGGTGGCCCCGAGCGCCTTGAAGTTCTGGTAGAAGTCCCAGAACCTGTCGATGCCGAACGCCTCGATCAGGTACGAGGCGCCGGCGTTGGCGTAGGCGTACTCGGCGCCGTCGATCGACTCGTCCCGGCTCATCGGGCCGAACGACAGCCCGAGGGACTCGAACAGGTTCCCGTCGACGATCCGCTTCCAGTCGTCGATCCGGCGTTCCTCGGCCAGCTGCATGGCGCCCGCCTCGGAGACCCACAACGGCGTCTGGGCGCGATCGAAGCGGGACAGCGCGAGGTGGCCCAGCTCGTGCTCGAAGACGACCCCGTGGAGCCCGTCGGGCCGGTCGCGCTCCTCGGGCCCCGGAGCGTCGACGGCGGCGAGGTTGACGTACATCTCCCGGTTCTCCACCCGCTCGAGATAGCCCCCACTCGGCGTCCGGTAGGTACCGGACGCGTACGCCAGGGAGCCTTCCTTCCCGCCCAGGGACTCGTACTCCGGCTGGTCCCGCGCCAGGACGATCAGGTGCGCGGCGTCGGGTTCGAGGGTCAGGCGGGGGAGGAGGCGCCGGCGGCTGCGCTCCGCCTTGTCGAGGAGCTCGGGGACGCCGGGAAGGCCGGGCCGGAACAGGGCCAGGAAGTGGGGCGAACGGGCCGTGTCCGTCGGGCCCGTCGCCCACATCGGCGGCGGGTTGGGCGCGTCCGGGTCGGGCCCCGAGGCGGTGACGACCCACCTCCCGTCCCGGAGCTCGACGTCGGACCTGACGTGGAAGCGGAAGACGTTGTCCTCGGGGAGGCCCTCGTAGCGGTGGACGAGGGTGATGCGCGCCCGCTCGAAGCGGGCGCCGCCCGGGCCCACGTCGGCCTCGGCGAGCGTCACGTCCACGCGTGCCAGGGGCATGGCCAGCGCCCCGCGACCCACCTGCTCCTCGAACGCCCTCGCCTCGGGGGCGACGGGCGCCAGCCACCCGTCGAGGTCGTCGGCGTTCAGCGCCTCGGCCCGCTCGCGCAGCATGACCCGGACGGGATCGCGCGGGTTGGCGACGGGCTCGGGCCCTTCCCCGCCACCACAGCCGGCGGCCGCCGCCGCGCCGGCCACCAGGGTGGCTGCCCACCTCCACGCGCGTCCGGGCCTCGCGGCCGTCCCCGGTGCCACCCCCCGGTAGCCTGTCATCAGCCGCACGGGGGAGCAACACATGGCGTCGACGAAGAGACCTCCGGGCCGGCGCTCGTCCGCCCGGCGACGGGGGGACAAGGAGAGCCGGCTCGGCCTGTTCACCGCCGTCGCCCTCTTGCTCCTCGTCGCCGGCTACCTGGGGATCCTGGAGATCTCCCGTCCGCACGTGAGCGGCGACCGCCTCCGCCTCGACACGCTGGTCGACCTGGCCGAGCGTGGGCGCCTCCAGGACGCCGAGGTGCTCAACGTCGACGCGTACATGATCGGCACCTACCTCCGCGACGACGAGACGACGGCCCGCTACAACGCGCCGTACCTCAAGGAGAGCCAGGAGCGCCTGATCGACATCCTCCTGGAGAACCGGGTGGCGACCACCGTCGACCAGCAGACCGGCAAGCGGGTCGCCAATCTCGCCGGCTTCCTGCTGCCGGGCCTGATCCTCATCGTGCTGTTCGTGTACCTCGTGTTGTCGTCGCGGCGGGGGACGGGGCTGTTCAAGGTCCGCAGCGGGGCGCGCAAGATCGAGCCGGAGGCGGGCGGCGTCACCTTCGCCGACGTGGCCGGACAGGACGAGGCGGTGAAGGAGCTGCGGGAGATCGAGGTCTTCCTCGCCGACCCGAGCCGCTACGAGTCGCTCGGCGCCCAGGTGCCCAAGGGCGTGCTGCTCTACGGGCCTCCCGGGTGCGGGAAGACGCTGCTCGCCCGGGCGCTGGCCGGGGAGGCGGGCGCCAACTTCTACTCGATCTCGGGCTCGGACTTCGTGGAGATCTTCGTCGGCGTCGGCGCCGCCCGGGTCCGCGACCTGTTCCGCGAGGCCCGGGAGAACGCGCCCGCCGTGATCTTCATCGACGAGCTGGACTCGATCGGGCGGGCCCGCAGCACCGGCATGGCGATCGGGAACAACAGCGAGCAGGAGCAGGCGCTCAACCAGATCCTCGCCGAGATGGACGGGTTCTCGACGTCCGAGGGGATCATCGTGCTGGGCGCCACCAACCGTCCCGACGTGCTCGACCCCGCTCTGCTGCGCCCGGGCCGGTTCGACCGCTCGGTGGCGCTCGAGCGGCCCGACGAGCACGCGCGCGCCGCCATCCTGGCGGTCCACGCCAGGGGCAAGCGGCTGGACGCCGACGTGGACCTGGCGGTGATCGCCCACCAGTCCGTCGGCCTCACCGGTGCCGACCTGGCGGCGGTGATGAACGAGGGCGCCATGCTCGCCGCCCGGGCGGGGAAGACGTCGATCGGCCGCTCGGACCTGGAGGACGCCGTCCGGTGGGTGCTGGCCGCACCCGAGCGCCAGAGGCGGCTGTCGATGCGCGAGCGCAGCGTCGGCCGCCGCTTCTCCGACCAGGAGAAGGTCACGTTCGACGACGTCGCCGGCCAGGACGCCGCCCTCGACGAGCTGCGGGAGATCCGCGACTTCCTGGCCGAGCCGGAGCGCTACGCCGCCCTCGGCGCCACCATTCCCCGCGGCGTCCTGCTCTACGGCCCGCCCGGGTGCGGCAAGACGCTCATGGCGCGGGCACTCGCCGGTGAGGCCAACGCCGCGTTCCTCTCCATGTCCGGTTCTGAGCTGATGGACCAGTACGTGGGCCGCGGCGCCTCGCGGATTCGCGACATCTTCGCCGAGGCGCGCCAGATGGCACCGGCCATCGTCTTCATCGACGAGATCGACTCGCTGGGCCGCTCCCGCGCCGGGACCACCAGCGACCCGGTCCCCGCCTCGCCCGGCCAGGAGGAGCCGCTCAACCAGATCCTCGCCGAGCTGGACGGCTTCTCGCCCAGCCAGGGCGTCATCGTGCTCGCCGCCACCAACCGGGCCGACGTCCTAGACCCGGCGCTGCTCCGGCCCGGCCGCTTCGACCGGACCATCGGCCTCGAGTTCCCGTCCGAGGCGGGGCGGCTCGCCATCCTCGAGCTCCACGCCAGGGGCAAGGTCCTCGCCGCCGAGACCGACCTGGGCGCCATCGCGTCGAAGGCGCACGGCATGACCGGCGCCGACCTGGCCAACGTCGTCAACGAGGCGGCGCTGCTGGCCGCCCGCCGGTCGAAGGCCGCCGTCGGCCAGGCGGAGCTCGACGAGTCGCTCCGGCGCATCCTCCAGGCGCCGGACCGCCAGCGCCGGCTGTCGGCCCGGGCCAGGAGCGTCGGTCGGCGGTTCGCATCCGACGAGCGGGCCACCTTCGCCGACGTCGCCGGTGCCGACGACGCCGTCGAGGAGGTCAGCGACGTCAAGGAGTACCTGGCCGACCCGGCCCGGTTCGCCGAGATGGGCGCCGTGCCGCCGCGGGGGATCCTGCTCTCCGGGCCCCCGGGGTGCGGCAAGACGCTGCTCGCCCGGGCCGTCGCCGGGGAGGCCAACGCGGCGTTCATCTCGGCGTCCGCCGCCGAGTTCGTGGAGGTCTTCGTCGGCCAGGGCGCCGCTCGCATCCGCGACCTGTTCGCCGAGGCGCGGTCCATGGCGCCCGCCATCGTGTTCATCGACGAGTTCGACGCCGTGGGCGGCTCACGCACCGGGTACCTGTCGGGCGGCAGCCGCGAGTACGACCAGACGCTCAACCAGCTCCTCACCGAGCTGGACGGGTTCGAGCCCCGCACCGCCGTGGTCGTCATCGGTGCGACCAACCGACCCGACATGCTCGACCGCGCCCTGCTCCGTCCGGGTCGCTTCGACCGCAAGGTGACGATGACCCTCCCCGACCGGGCCGGCCGCCGGGCGATCCTGGAGCTGTCGGCCCGCGGCAAGCCCGTCGCCGGCGACGTCGACCTCGACGCCCTGGCCAGCATCACGCGGGGGTTCTCCGGCGCCGACCTCGCCGCCGTCCTCAACGAGGCGGCGCTGCTCGCCACCCGGCGCCACACCTCGGAGATCACCATGGACCTCGTCCACGAGGCCATCGACCGTGCCTACCTCGGGATCTCCTCCCGGACGCACGTGATGACCGACGAGGAGCGCCGGGTGGTCGCCTACCACGAGGCCGGCCACGCGCTGGTCGCCCGGGGCGTCGAAGGTGCCGCCCCGCCGTACAAGCTCACCATCGCGCCCCGGGGTGGGACGCTCGGCCACTGCGTGGCCGTCGACGCCTTCGACCGGGTCGTGTACACCCGGTCGCACCTCATGGGCCGCATGGCCACGTCGCTGGGCGGCTGGGTGGCCGAGCGCTTCGTGTTCGGCGAGAGCGGCGCCGGGGCCAGCTCCGACCTCGAGCACGTGCGTGCCCTGGCCCGCCAGATGGCCGCCGAGTTCGGGATGAGCGACGATCTGGGCCCTCTCGGCGCCGTCGAGCTGTCGATCGGGCCGCGTGGCGAGCCACCGGGGCCGCCGTCGCCCGCGACGACGGCCGCCATGCGGGCGTTGGTGGACGAGGCCACCGAGCTGGCCAACCGGGTCCTGGTGGAGAACCGCGACCTCCTCGACCGGGTGGTCGAGGCCCTCCTCGAGCGCGAGTCGCTCACCGGCCCCGAGCTGGAGGAGCTGGCGTCCGCCGCCGGCCTGCCGGCGTCGGGCAACGGCACGAGCCGCCCGCCCCCGGGCCCGGCCAAGGCCGGGCGGGGGCGGGGCGAGGCCCCCGCCCGCCGCCGCTCCTAGGTTCCTGCCCTGGTGGGTCGCGTGCCGGGATCGCTCGATGGTCGCGGCGTCAGGTGACCCGGAACACCGGTCCCCTCGGGTGATCGGCAGCCGGGACCCGGCGGGGATGAGCCAGGCGTGCTCGCGCCGGATCCGCACCGGAACGCAATGGCCGGGTCGGGCGAAGCGCCGGACCGCTCCTTCGTGGTCGGGAAGGCGGGATTCGAACCCGCGACCTCAGCGTCCCGAACGCTGCGCGCTAACCAAGCTGCGCTACTTCCCGTGGGGTCCGAGCGTACTCCCGCCGGCACGCGGCCACCGGAGCCGCCCGGTTGGTTCTCTGGAC
>DATLFN010000136.1 GCA_035540975.1 Acidimicrobiales bacterium | reverse complement strand
GCCCGGGACGGCCGCGTTCGCTTCGAGAACGAGCGTGAGGTTGACGTCCGCGGGCTTCTCGGGCGGTGTCTCGTCGTCCCCGTCGTCCCCGCCGTCCCCGCCGTCCCCGTCCTCGGGCTCGCCGAAGGCGTCCGTGCCCCGGACCGAGACGTCCGTCCCGGCGGTCAGCTCGTCGAACAGCGTCTCGAAGGTGTGGTCGATCGTGTCGGTCAGGACGAAGGTGGCGGCCACGAACGAGACGCCGATGACGATGGCGGCCGCCGTCAGCAGCATCCGCAGCTTGTGGGCCAGCAGGCTCTTGAGCGTCGCCCGCCGCACGGGCTACCCCAGGGCCTTGATCCGGTCGAGGACCCGGTCCGCCGTCGGCCCGTCCATGTCGTCGACCACCCGGCCGTCGGCCAGGAACACCACCCGGTCGGCATGGCCGGCGGCGATCGGGTCGTGGGTCACCATCACGATCGTCTGGCCGAAGTCGGCCACGGCGCGGCCCAGGAAGTCGAGGAGGTCGGCGCTGGCCCGGGAGTCCAGGTTGCCGGTGGGCTCGTCGGCGAAGACGACCTCGGGCCGGCTGGCCAGGGCCCGGGCCGCCGCCACCCGCTGCTGCTGGCCGCCCGACAGCTCCGACGGCCGGTGCCGCAGCCGGTCGCGCAGGCCCACGGCGTCGATCACCCGGTCCACCCACGCGCGGTCGGGCCGGCGCCCGGCGATGTCCATCGGCAGGGTGATGTTCTCCTCGGCCGTCAGGGTCGGCAGGAGGTTGAACGCCTGGAAGACGAAGCCGACGCGGTCGCGGCGCAGGTGGGTGAGGCGCTTGTCGTCGAGGGAGCCGAGGTCCACGTCGCCCAGGTGGACGTGCCCGGACGTGAGCCGGTCGAGGCCGGCCAGGCAGTGGAGCAGGGTCGACTTTCCCGACCCCGAGGCGCCCATGATGGCGGTGAAGCGCCCGGCCTCGAACGCCACGCTGGCGCCGTCCAGCGCCCGCACGGCGGCGGCCCCCGACCCGTAGACCTTCACGGCGTCGACGGCCCGCGCCGCCGGCGCCGGCGTCACGGTCACCTGGCTCCGCCTCCGGGCCACGGTGTTCCCGCCGGCGGCCGCTCCCGCCGCCGCAGGCGGCCCCCCCGGCTGCCGGCCAACAAGTACGGGCGCAGGTCGGCCGGCTCCGCCGGCCGGCCGCAGCACCACCAGCTCGCCGAGGAAGCTCCGCTTCCGAAGGCGACCCTCACACCCGGTCGGTGAGGACGGCCCGCTTCACCTCCTGGATGGCCTGGGTCACCTTGATGCCGCGGGGGCACGCCTCGGTGCAGCTGAAGGCGGTGCGGCACCGCCACACGCCCGAACGCTGGTTCAGGAGGTCCAACCGCTCGTTGCCGGCCTGGTCCCGGCTGTCGAAGATGAAGCGGTGGGCGTTGACGATGGCCGCCGGGCCCACGTAACCGGAGTTGCCCCAGAAGACCGGGCACGACGTGGTGCACGCCGCGCACAGGATGCACTTGGTCGTGTCGTCGTAGCGCTCGCGGTCCTCGGGCGACTGGAGCCGCTCGGTGTAGCCGGGGTCGTCCCGGTTGACCAGGTAGGGGAGCACGGAGCGGTACTGGGCGAAGAACGGCTCCATGTCGACGACCAGGTCCTTGATGACGGGCAAACCGCGGATGGCCTCCACCGTGACCCGCCCGCCGCGGGGACCGGCGGCATCCTTGACCAGCTCGATGCACGCCAGGGCGTTGGCCCCGTTGATCATCATGGCGTCGGACCCGCACACGCCGTGGGCGCACGAGCGCCGGAAGCTGAGCGTCCCGTCCTGTTCCCACTTCACCGTGTGGAGGGCGTCCAGCACCCGGTCGGTGGGCTCCGCCTTGACCGAGAACGTCTGCCAGTGCGGCTTGGCATCGGTGTCGGGGTTGTAGCGCTTGATCCTGAGCTCGACGTCGACGAGGGCCATCAGTAACTGCGCTCCATGGGCAGGTAGCGGCCCGCCACCACCGCCTTGTACGACAACGACACGGTGCCGTCCTCCTCCCGGGTGGCCAGCGTGTGCCGGGCCCAGTGCTCGTCCTCCCGCAGCGGGTGGTCGGTGCGGAAGTGGGCGCCCCGGCTCTCGGTGCGGGCCCGGGCGCTCACCACCGACGCCTCGGCCAGGTCCAGCAGGTACCCCAGCTCCAGCGCCTCGGTGAGGTCGTAGTTGAACGTCGTGCCCTTGTCGTCGATGGTGACCTGCTGGTAGCGGTCCTTGAGGTCGTCGAGGTCCTTCAGGGCGCCGGCCAGCAGGTCCTCGTTGCGGAACACGAAGGCCTTCTCGGTCATGGACGCCTGGAGGTCGGCCCGCACGGCGGCGACCTTCTCCGCGCCCGTACCCGACTTCAGGGCCTCCACCCGCCGGACGACGTCGTCGGCCGCGTCGCTGGGTGCCTCGGGCAGGTCGGCGGTGGCGGCGAACTCGGACATGGCCCGCCCGCCCCGCTTGCCGAACACCACGATGTCGAGCAGCGAGTTGGTGCCCAGGCGGTTGGCGCCGTGCACGCTCACGCACGCGCACTCGCCGGCCGCGTAGAGGCCGGGGAGCACGGTGCCGGCGGCGTCGGACACCACCTCGCCCTCGACGTTGGTGGGGATGCCGCCCATGGCGTAGTGCGCCGTGGGCTGGATCGGGATGGGCACCTTCTTGGGCTCGATGCCGAGGTAGGTGCGGACGAACTCGGTGATGTCGGGGAGCTTGGCGTCGATCTGCTCGGGCGGCAGGTGGGTGAGGTCGAGGTGGACGGCGTCGGCCGCCTCGCCCACGCCCCGCCCGTCGAGGATCTCGGTCTGGATGGCGCGGGCGACCATGTCGCGCGGCGCCAGGTCCTTCACCGTGGGGGCGTAGCGCTCCATGAAGCGCTCGCCGTCGTTGTTGCGCAGGATGCCGCCCTCGCCCCGGGCCGCCTCCGACAGCAGGATCCCGAGCTTGTAGATCCCGGTGGGGTGGAACTGGAAGAACTCCATGTCCTGCATGGGGACCCCGCGCCGGTACAAGAGGCCGGGGCCGTCGCCCGTCAGCGTGTGGGCGTTGGACGAGACCTTGAACATCTTCCCGAAGCCGCCGGTGGCGAAGAGGGCGGCCTTGGTGTTGAAGACGTGGAGGTCGCCGGTGGCCAGCTCGTAGGCGACGACGGCGGCCAGGCGGCCCTCGGCGTAGGCGACGTCGAGCACCTGGAACTCGTTGAAGAAGTTGACGCCCCGCGCCACGCACTGCTGGTACAGGGTCTGGAGGATCATGTGGCCGGTGCGGTCGGACGAGTAGCAGGCGCGGCGCACGGGCGCCTCGCCGTGGTTGCGGGTGTGGCCGCCGAAGCGGCGCTGGTCGATCCGGCCCTCGGGCGTGCGGTTGAACGGCAGGCCGAAGTGCTCCAGCTCGATCACGGCGTCGATGGCCTCGCGGCACATGATCTCCGCCGCCGGCTGGTCCACCAGGTAGTCGCCGCCCTTGATGGTGTCGAAGAGGTGCCACTCCCACGAGTCCTCCTCGACGTTGGCCAGCGCCGCGCACATGCCGCCCTGCGCCGCCCCGGTGTGGGAGCGGGTGGGGTAGAGCTTGGTGAGCACCGCCGTGCGGCACCTGCCCACCGTCTCGATGGCGGCACGCAGGCCGGCGCCGCCGGCACCGACGATGACCGCGTCGTAGCGGTGATGGCGGATCTCCACGCGGCCATCGTGTCACGGCCCGGGTGCTCCGGCGGTCGATCGCGACGAGCCCGGCGTTCCCGTCCGACGGCGGAGGGTCGAGGCGGCGTAGCCCCGGGCCGGGCCTATGGTGACGGCATGACGGCGCGGCCGGGGACCCTGGGTGAGCTGCGGGCGTCGGGGTGGCGCTCGGAGCCGGTGAAGCACGAGGTGCGCCGCAACGCGGCGGCCCGCATCGCCGCCGGCCTGCCCCTCGTCGGCGGGGTCGTGGGGTACGACGACACCGTCCTGCCCCAGCTGGAGAACGCGCTCCTCGCCGGCCACGACGTGATCTTCCTGGGCGAGCGGGGGCAGGCCAAGACCCGCCTGATCCGGTCGCTCACCAGCCTGCTGGACGAGTGGATGCCGATCGTGGCCGGGTCCGAGATCAACGACGATCCCGAGCACCCGGTGTCCCGCCACGCCCGCGACGTGGTCGCCGAGAGGGGTGACGACACCCCGGTCGAGTGGGTCCACCGCGACCACCGCTTCGGCGAGAAGCTGGCCACGCCCGACACGTCCATCGCCGATCTCATCGGGGAGGTCGACCCCATCCGCGTGGCCGAGGGCCGGTACCTCTCCGACGAGCTCACCCTCCACTACGGCCTCGTCCCCCGCACCAACCGGGGCATCTTCGCCATCAACGAGCTGCCCGACCTGGCCGAGCGCATCCAGGTCGGGCTGCTCAACGTGCTGGAGGAGCGGGACGTTCAGGTGCGCGGCTACAAGGTCCGCCTCCCGCTGGACGTGCTGCTGGTGGCGTCGGCCAACCCCGAGGACTACACCAACCGGGGCCGCATCATCACGCCGCTCAAGGACCGCTTCGGCACCCAGGTGCGCACCCACTACCCGGTGGACGTGGAGACGGAGCTGGCGGTGGTCGCCCGGGAGGCGGAGCCCCTGGACGGGCTGGGCGTGCGCGTCCACGTGCCCGACTTCATGTCGGAGATCGTCGCCACCGTCAGCCACCTGGCCCGGTCCAGCCCGCACGTCAACCAGCGGTCGGGCGTGTCCGTGCGCCTGAGCATCGCCAACGCCGAGGTGCTCACCGCCAACGCCGCCCGGCGCGCCCTGCGCCTGGGCGAGCCCGACGCCGTGCCCCGGGTCAGCGACCTCGAGGCCCTGGTGGCGTCCACCGCCGGCAAGGTCGAGATCGACTCGTTCGACGACGGCCGGGACGAGGGGATCCTGGAGCGACTGGTCAACGCCGCCGTGCTCACCGTGTTCAAGCGGCGCTGCCAGCTCTCGCAGTTCGGTGACGTCGTGATGGCGTTCGACGACTCGTCAACCATCGTTCACGCCGGTGACGACGTCCAGGCGTCCGCTTACCTCGACGTCCTGGCCAAGGTGCCCGCCCTGCGCCGGTCGGTGACCGACCTGGCGGCGGGGGAGTCGCCCGGAGCGGTGGCCAGTGCCGTCGAGTTCGTGCTGGAGGGGCTGCACCTCTCCCGCCGCCTCAACAAGGAGTCGGTGGGGGCCCGGTCGACGTACCGGGGCCGCTGACGCGTAGGCCGGGACCCGGGCTTACGCTCGCGCCGTGGGACGCCGGTTCGGGTACTCGAGGTGGGACGGCACCCAGACCGGCTTCGAGCTCGACGCCGAGGACGTCCTGTCGGAGATCACCGACGACCTGCTGTACCACGGCGACGTGAGCCCGGCCCTGCGCCGGCTGCTCCAGCAGGGGTTCCGGGACCGGGCCGGCGAGCGGGTGGCCGGGCTCCAGGAGCTGCTCGAGCGGCTCCGGGAGCGGCGCCGCGAGCTGCTGGAGTCCCACGACCTGGGAGGCGCCTACGACGGAATCGCCCGGGAGCTGCACGAGGTGGTCGCCGCCGATCGCGAGGCGATCGACCGGCTGGTGGAGCAGGCCCGCCGGTCGGGAGACCGGCGCCGGCAGGAGGTGACCGAGGGCGCCATGGCGGAGCGGCGCCTGCGCCTCGACCTGCTCCCGCCCGACCTGGCCGGCCGCGTGCAGGCGCTCCAGCAGCACGAGTTCACGTCGCCCGAGGCGGCCGAGCGCTTCGAGGAGCTGGTGGACCGGCTCCGGCGCGAGGTCCTCCAGAGCCGGTTCAACCAGATGTCCGAGGCCATGTCGAGCCTCACCCCCGAGCAGGTCGCCCGCATGCGGGAGATGTTCTCGTCCCTGAACGACCTGCTCGAGATGCGGGCGGGGGGCGAGGACACCACGGCGGCGTTCGACCGCTTCATGCACGAGTTCGGCGACTTCTTCCCCGGCAGGCCGGAGACGCTCGACGAGCTGCTGGCCCAGATGGCCGCCCAGATGGCGGCCGGCCAGGCCATGCTCAACTCGATGACGCCCGAGCAGCGGGCTGAGATCCAGGCGCTGTCCGACCGGCTGCTGGGCGACATGGACCTGGCCTGGCAGGTCGAGCGCCTCAGGTCGAACCTGCAGTCCGCCTTCCCGGACGCCGGGTGGGAACGCTCCTGGTCGTTCCGTGGGGACGACCCCCTCGGTCTGGCGGACGGGGCCGCCGTGGTCGACCAGTTGGGCGAGCTGGACGACCTGGAGAGCCTGCTCAGCGGTGCGGCGGCGCCGGGCGCGCTGGCCGACGTGGACATCGAGCGGGCCCGGGACCTGCTCGGCCCCGACGCCGCGCGCGACCTCGAGCGGCTGGCCCAGCTGTCCCGTGCGCTGGAGCAGGCGGGGCTGGTGGAGCACCGCGAGGGGCGCCTGGAGCTCACTCCGAAGGGCCTGCGCAGGATCGGCCACAATGCCCTCGCAGAGCTGTTCGCCAAGCTTTCGCGCGATCGCCTCGGCGGCCACCAGGTCGAGCGGGCCGGCGGTGGGGGCGAGCGGTCCCACGAGACCAAGCCGTACGAGTTCGGCGACCCCTTCGACG
This sequence comes from Acidimicrobiales bacterium, assembly GCA_035540975.1. Lineage (NCBI taxonomy): Bacteria > Bacillati > Actinomycetota > Acidimicrobiia > Acidimicrobiales > Acidimicrobiales bacterium. Next base: position 65,358 of record DATLFN010000136.1, on the reverse strand, counting down.
TCAACATCGAGCGGACCGTCCGCAACGCATTGGCGCGTGGTGGCGCCGGCCTGCCGGTGCGCCTGTCGGCGGACGACTTCGAGGTCGAGCGCAGCGAGACGCTTACCCGCACGTCGACGGTGCTGATGCTCGACCTCTCGCTCTCGATGCCCATGCGGGACAACTTCCTGGCCGCCAAGAAGGTGGCCGTCGCCCTCCACGCCCTCATCTCGTCGAAGTACCCCCGCGACTACCTCGGCATCGTCGGCTTCAGCGAGGTCGCACGCGAGCTCCAGCCCCGACAGCTGCCCGAGGTGTCGTGGGACTTCGTGTTCGGCACCAACCTCCAGCACGGCCTCGCCCTCGCCCGGCGCATGCTCGCGTCGAGGCCGGGCACCCGCCAGATCATCCTGGTCACCGACGGCGAGCCCACCGCCCACGTCCGCCCCGACGGCGAGGTGTTCTTCAACTACCCACCGGTGCGGGAGACGGTCGATGCCACCCTGGCCGAGGTGAACCGCTGCACCCGTGAGGGCATTCGCATCAACACGTTCATGCTCGACGCCACCCGGGCGCTGACCGCGTTCGTGGAGAAGCTGACCGAGCTCAACCGGGGCCGGGCCTTCTTCACCACGCCCGAGACGCTGGGCGACTACGTGCTGGTCGACTTCATCGAGCAGCGCCGGGCCGTCCGCCGGCGGGGTGCGTAGGGCGGTCCCCGCGGGCCGGGGCGGGAGGCGCACGGCGGCCTCCGGCGCCGCCCCGGTGGGCAGCCCGGCGCGGTGGCGGGCCACGTGCGAGTGCGTGGTGGGCGTCGCCTGGAGCCCCCAAGCGGTCGGCGTCGTGCCGGCACCGCTGGTGCGCGTTCCCGGACCGGTCCTGGTGATCGGTGCCCGCTACGCCACGTCGCCCGTCGGGCCGTACGTCGAGCTGGCCGTCGTCGAGCCGGTGCGCCTCGGTGCCCGGCCCGGCTCGTGCGCCACGGTGATGGTCGTCGACACGGCGGCGTCACTCGACGAGGGCCGGGCCCGGTGGAGCTTCCCCAAGCAGCTGGGGACGCTGGAGTGGTCGCCGGGCGGCGACGGCACCGCTCGCCTGCGGTGGCCCGAGGGCGACGTCGAGCTGAGCGGCCGGCCCATCGGCCCCCGAGCCCCGGTCCCGCTCCCGACGTGGTGCCTGCAGTCCGGCGACGCCGGCGTGGTGGCGACGGGCGCCCACGTGCGGGGCAGGGCGCGGCTCGCCTCCGTTCGAGTCGACACGGGCCCCGGGAGCCCTCTGGCCGGCCTGGCCGGGCGCCATCCCGGCCTGTGCATCGGTCGGGGCATGCTCACCATGGGGTCGGCCCACCCGCTCGGCCGGCGCCGCGCCGGCGGCCTCGCCGGTCGCCCCGCAGAGCGCCCGCGGCGTTGACCGCCGGTGGAGGCGGCCCGTTCCGCCACGGGGTCGCCAGCGGCGACCCGCTCCCCGACGCGGTCGTGCTGTGGACCCGGGTGACGGTCCCCGAGGGCGACGCCGTCCCCGTGCGGTGGCGGGTCTCTCGCTCGTCCGACGGCGGGGGCCCCGCCGTGGCCGAAGGGCACGCGACTGCCTCGGCCGAGGACGACTTCACGGTGAAGGTCGACGTCGGTGGCCTCGAGCCGGCGACCACGTACCACTACCGGTTCGAGGTCGACGGCGCCGCGTCGCCCGTCGGGCGCACCCGGACGGCGCCGAGCGGGCAGACGGCGGCCGTGCGCCTGGGCGTCGTGTCGTGCGCCAACTGGGCGCACGGGCTGTTCACCGCCTACCGGCATCTGGCCGAGCGCGAGGTCGACCTCGTCGTGCACCTCGGGGACTACGTCTACGAGAGCGACGAGGCGTGGACGGAGCTCGGCCGGTCCCACAACCCTGCGGCGCGCCTGCGCACCCTCGCCGACTATCGGGCCCGCCACGCCCAGTACCGGACCGACCCCGACCTCCGGCGCCTGCACGAGCGCCATCCGCTGGTGGCGGTCTGGGACGACCACGACGTGGCCGGCAACGCCTGGCGCGACGGCGCCGCCGACCACGACCCGGCCTCGGACGGGCCGTGGCCCCGACGCCGGGCGGCCGCCACCCGGGCCTTCCTCGAGTGGCTCCCCGTCCGCACGCCGGACCGGTCGCGTCCCGGGCGCATCTACCGGAGCTTCGCCCTCGGCGACCTCGTCCGCCTGATCATGCTCGACACCCGCCTCGAGGGCCGCGATCGACCGGCGGCAGACGGCGAGCGCCCGGTGGCGACGGTCGAGTCCCGGAGCCGCTCGCTCCTGGGTGACGGCCAGCGCCGTTGGCTCCGCGACGAGCTGCGGGCGCCGGCGGCGTGGCGGGTCCTCGGCAACCAGGTGATGATGGCGCCGCTGCGCCTCGTCACCCTCCCGGGCCCGCTCCGCCGCTTCCTCCCCGGAACCGTCGCCGGCGGTGCCGGCGTCAACGCCGGCCAGTGGGACGGCTACCCACGCGAGCGCCGGAACCTCTTCGAGTTCGTCGAGCGCGCCGGGGTGAGCGACATCGTGGTGCTCACCGGCGACCTCCACTCGTCGTGGGCGTCGGAGCTGACCCTCGACCCGACGCAGCCGTCCCGGACCGTCGGCGTGGAGCTCGTCACGCCCAGCATCACGTCCCGGTCGTTCGCCGAGGAGGTGGCGCCGCCCCTTCCCGGTGCCCGGGCCCTCCTCCGCCGTGTCGTACGGCGCCAGAACCCGCACGTCCGCTTCTTCGACCTCGAACGCCACGGGTACCTGGTGGTCGACGTCGACCATGACCGGGTGCGGGCCGAGTGGTGGCACGTGGACGGGGTCACCGACCCGGCGGCAGGTGAGACCCGGGCCGCCCGGTGGGTGGTCCGCCGGGGGGATCCGCTGCTCGTCGAGGAGAGCCCGGCGGACAGGTGACCCGCCGGTCCGGGAAGCGGTAGGGCGGCAGCAGGGCGGCGCCTACGCTGCGTCGATGAGCGACTTCGACGCCGGCGAGTACGGCGCCTCGGGCATCGCCGATGACTACGACGCGCTGTACGCCGACCACTGGGAGACCGACGCGGCGGTCGACTGCCTGGTGGAGCTGGCCGACGGCGGGCCCGTGCTCGAGCTCGGCATCGGTACCGGCCGGCTGGCCCTCCCGATGGTGCGCCGGGGGCTCGACGTCCACGGCATCGACGGATCGCCCGAGATGGTGGCGAAGCTCCGGGAGAAGCCCGGTGGCGAACAGCTCCGCGTCGTGATCGGCAACTTCGCCGACGCCGTGGCGGGGGAGGGGTTCTCGCTGGTCGTGCTGGCCGTGAACACGATCTTCGCGTTGCCCGACCAGGACGCCCAGGTGGCGTGCTTCCAGAACGCGGCCCGTCACCTCCGCCCCGGGGGCCGGTTCGTGGTCGAGGCGTGGGTCCCCGACGTCGGCGGGTTCAGGAGCAACCGCCTGCTGCGACCGCGGGTGATCGGGCCCGACGTCCTGTCCATCGAGGCGGCCGAGCTCGACCAGGCCGACCAGCTCATGCGCACCACCCAGGCGGTGTTCGCCGGCGGTCGGGTCCGGCTGTACCCGGCCACCCACCGCTACGCGTGGCCGGCCGAGCTGGACCTGATGGGCCGGCTGGCCGGGCTTCGCAGGGAGAGCCGGTGGGCGGACTGGACGCGTTCGCCCTTCACCGCCGACTCCACGGCCCACGTGACGGTGTACCGCACCTGACACGCGCGGCGCGCGTACATCGCCCGGTTCGCCAGGTGAGGCAGACGCGGTACTGGCCGGCGCGCACGGCGTCGACGGGCTGCTCGTTGCGGTTGCCGCCGGGCCGTACGCCCGCTCAGGAGCGTGCGACCCTCACGTTCAGGAGGAATGACCTCAGCTGGCCGTGCAGACGACCGAAGCCGACGACGTCGCCTCGGTCGTTGATCCCCTCCGCGCTGTGGAGGACCCATGGTGACCCGGGCGGGAGCAGCTCGTTGAGATCGACCGCGTCGTTGGCCCGCCACAGCACCGCTCGGCCCCCGGAGGTGGGTGCCCCGCGGAAGGCACCGACGTGCCCCACGATCTCCCCCCGCTCGTTGATGTCGTTGGCCCGGCTGTGTCGGAACCCGAGGGTGCCGAGGTCGACCGGGCTTCCCGCGCCCGGCCAGACGACGGCGTGCCCGTCCCCGCTCAGGACGCTCGATTCACCAACCGCCACCCTTTGGTTGTTCAGCGCGTAGGCCTGGCTGAAGAGGCCTTCGCCGAGAGAACCGAGGCTGACTGCCGATCCGGGCGTTCCTGCCGGCCAGAGCGTGGCCTCCGACGTGCTGTCGACAACGTTGCGGGACAGTCCTGCGACGTCGCCTCGATCGTTCACCGCCCATGCCCGCCCGGACGATGTCGGCGTTCCGGCAAGGGTCCCGAGGTCCACCGGCTCGGATCCGTCGACGGCGACGAACGGCCTGGTGGCGAAGCCGTTCGAGGCGGCGCCCACGGTGTCGCCGGAGCCGTTCACGTCGTGGGCCACCGCTGTGGACCCGCCGGGGAGCGTGCCGACGTCGGTCATGACGCCATCCTCCCAACGGAAGGCGCGGGGCCGGTTGTTGTCGCTCTCGCCGACGACGACGCCGTCGGGGCTCACGGCGTACCCGCGGCTGAACCCGTTGCCGCCGGGAAGGGACCCGAGCTCGGTGAGGTGGCCGCCCTGCCAGAGGAAGGCCACGAGCTGGCCTCCGGTGGTTCGGGAGTTCCCGGTCACCTGGCGAGCATCGTTGATGTCGAGGGCGAAGGTGGCGCTGCCGCCCAGACTGCCCAGGTCCGTGACCAGGACCGACCCCGGGCGCGCCGAGACGTCGGCGGGGGCCAGTGCGGCCAGGAGAACGGCCAGCAGAGCCGGGATCAGACGATGGCGACGCATGGTTGGCACCTTCCTCATCGGCGAACAGCCCGTAGGCCGTGAACTCGGTGGGCAATGTCGGGCGGCCCTCGCCACCCACCGGCGGTCCGGGCGGTACAATAACAGTTCTCATTCTAGTTCGGGAGGCGGCATGCCCGGCGCAGGCGGGAACCGGCGGCCGCGGCGGTTGGGTGGCCGACGACTTGGGCGGGCCTCGGCTTGCGCGGTACGACGCCACCAGCCCGACTCGGCCTGACAAGCGCCGCCGGCGATCCCGACGCGTGAGAGCTGCGGCGCCACCACCGGCGAGGATCGGTAGGCGGCGTGCCGAGATTGAGAGCGTCCTCCGCTTGTCCCTGCCAATCCGAAACGGTTATTGTTCTCACCAACCGCCGAACTCACCGGGGGCTCATGCCACGCCTGCTTCTTGTCCTCGCCCTCGCCCTCGTCTCGTCCGTCGCTGCCGGCTGTGGAGGCGGAGACGGGTCCGCCGACGACGGTTCCGTCTCCGCGGTGGCCGCCGTCTACCCACTGGCATGGCTCGCGGAGCGCGTGGCGCCCGACGCCGAGGTCACACTGCTGACCGCGGGCGGAGCCGAGGCGCACGACCTCGACCTCACTCCGAGCCAGCGGTCGGCGATCGAGACGAGCGACGTGGTGCTCTACGTGGGCGACATCGGCTACCAGCCGCAGGTCGAGGAGGCGGTGGGAGCAGCGTCGGGGGAGGTGGTGGCACTGTCCGACGTGGCGGGTGATCGCGTGCTGCGGGCGGCCGGGGACTTGCACTCCGACGGCGAGCACGCCGGCGAGGAGAGCGGCGAGCACGCGGGCGAGGAGAGCGGCGAGCACGGCGACGAGGCGATCGACGCGCACATGTGGTTCGACGCCGAGATCATGGCCGAGGTGGCCGAGCGAGTGGGCGCCGCCTTCGCCGCCGCCGACCCGTCGAGAGCGGAGATGTACCGCGAGAACGCCGCCGGCGCCCGCGACGAGCTCATGGGCGTGCGCGGGGACCTGGACGACCTGCTGGGTGGACCGTGCAGGCTCGACGAGGCGGTGGTGAGCCACCAGGCGTACGGTTACCTCCTCCGGCCCTTCGGCCACACCCAGCACGGCGTCACCGGGATCAATCCGGAGGCGGGCGCCTCCAGCGCCGAGCTCGCCGAGCTGGTCGCCGAGATCAGGGCCCAGGGGATCGGCCATGTCCTGGTCGAGCCCGTCGAGGGGCGGAGCGACGCCGAGGTCGTGGCCAGGGAGGCGGGCGTCGAGCTGCTCGAGGTCTCTCCGCTCGACGCCGTCACCGACGCCGAGGCCGGCACCGCCTTCCCCGAGCTGCTCCGCCAGCAGGCCCGCCAGTTCGCCACCGCCCTCGGCTGCCCTTGAGGGGTCGCCGGCCCGTGCCTGCGCCGCGCCCGGTCCTCGAGCTCGACGCCGTCACGTTCGCCTACGGGGCCGTTGCGGTGGTGCGGGACGTGTCGCTGTCCGTCCACAAGGGCGAGTGCGTCGCCGTCGTCGGCCCCAACGGCGCGGGGAAGACCACGATCCTGCGCCTGAGCCTCGGCCTGCTCCGCCCCGACCGCGGGAGCGTGCGCCTCTTCGGCGTGGCCACGGGATCGTTCCGGCAGTGGTGGCAGCTGGGGTACGTCCCCCAGCGGGCGGTCGCGTCTTCGGCGCTGCCGCTGAGCGTCGAGGAGGTGGTTCGCAGCGGGCTGGCGGGCACCAGGCGCGCCGTGCGGCGGGGAAGCGCCACGCGCGAGCGCCTCGAGCACGTCCTGGACCTCATGGGCCTCGCCGACGTCAGGCGCCGGCGGGTGTCGGAGGTCTCGGGCGGCCAGCAGCAACGGGCCCTGATCGCCCGCGCTCTGGTGACCGCTCCGCAGCTGTTGGTGCTGGACGAGCCGACGACCGGAGTCGACGCCGCCGCCAGGGCCGTGCTGCGGCAATCGCTCGAGCACCTGGTGCGGGTCGAAGGCATGGCCGTCGTCTACGTGAGCCACGACCCGGGAGCCTTCACGGGGCTGGCCGACCGGGTGTTGGCGGTCGACGACGGTCAGCTCGTCGACGTCTCCGCCCCCGTCGCCCCGGCCGCCGTCCGCCACGCCGCCGCCACGTGAACCCGTTCGAGTTCGAGTTCATGCAGCGGGCGCTGGTGGCGTGCACGCTGACGGCGGGCGTCGCCCCTCTCGTCGGCAGCTTCATCGTCCAGCGGGGGCAGTCGCTCATCGGCGACGGGATGGGCCATGTCGCCTTCGCCGGGGTGGGCCTGGCCTTCCTGGTCGGCGCCGAGCCGCTTCTCGGTGCGCTGGCGTGCAGCGTCGTCGCCGGCCTGCTCCTGATCCGCATGTCCCGGGCCGGGCTCGCCGGCGACCTCGCCATCGCCTTGATCTTCTACGGGGGGATCGCCCTGGGGTACCTCCTCTCGGCGCGAGCGGGCGCCGGCCAGACGCGCCTCGTCGGCGTGCTGTTCGGAAGCCCGCTCAACCTGAGCTGGGGGCGGGTGTGGCTCATCGCCGTCCTGGCCGCCGCGGTGGTGGCCCTCACCGCGGTCCTCTATCCCCGCCTCGTCGCCCTGGCCTTCAACGAGGAAGCGGCCCGGGTGTCGGGCGTCGCCACCGACCGGATCGTCCTGGCCCTGACCCTGATGGTCTCGCTCGTGGTCGTCGCCGGGATGTCGTCGATCGGCCTGCTGCTCATCGCCGCCATGATGGTCGTACCCGTGGCCGCCGCCGCCCAGCTGGCCTCCAGCTACCGGGGCACGCTCGTCACCGCGTCCGCCGTCGGGTCCTCCAGTGCCGTGGCCGGGCTGTCGGTCGCGCACTACCTCGACTACAGCCCCGGCTCCGCCATCGTGCTCACCGCCATCGCCGCCTACCTGGCGGCGGCGGGGGCCGGAGCCGGCGCCCGCCGGCTGCGCCTGCATCGCGTGGCCCGGTCTGCGCCTGCGCCCTGACCTCGGCCTCCACCGGAGGCGGGCCAGCGGCCAGGTTCGCACCGCGGCCGGGACCGGAGCCGCCCGTCATGGGCGGGACGTAGGCGGTCGGTGACGGAGCCTCAACCGGTGCAGCGAGCCCGCCTCGCCACCGGCGGCCAGGCCGGTGCCGTCGGGCCGCCAGGCGAGGCAGGAGAGGGGCTCGCCCAGGTCGATGCGTTGAAGGGGGTCCCGGGTCTCGTCGGGCTTCCACAACGCGACGTGGCCGTCGGCTCCCACCGACGCCAGGATCTCGCCGCCGGGGTCCCACGCCACGTCGGAGACCCCGCCGGGGTGGGCCGGCAGCGAGACGAAGGCGCTGGGGTGAGCGATAGCGTCCTGGAGCCGGCCCGGCTGCGCAGCTCGGCTGCGGCGGTGGTCCCACACGGCGATGCGGCTCTCCTCGGCGGCTGCCAGGCGGCTCGCCCCGCGGCTCCACGCCAGGCGCCTGACCGGGCCCAGGCGCCCGTGGGCGCGAGCGCAGGGGCCCGGTCCGACGCCGGACACCCACACCCGGCCGCGGAGGCTGCCGGCGGCCACGGTCCCGGCGGCCGCGTCGACCACCATGGTGAGCAGCGCAGCGGCCTCCCAGCGGCTGGCGACGGGCTCGCCGTCCCGAGAAGGCTCGTACCAGCGCAGGCCGCCCACGCCGGCGACGGCGAGGCGGGACGGAAGGCCGGGCGATGAGCGGTCGCTCCACGCCAGGGCGGTCACGGGCCCGGGATGGGGCGCCAGGGTGTGCCACCGGCCGTCGTCGAGGTGCGCCCCGTACACCTCCCGGCCGGCCGCTGCCGCCAGCCAGCCGTCCCGGCTCCAGGCCACCGACCGGACCCATCCGGCCAGCTCCACCTCCATGCCCGTCCCCATCCGGCGGTGGCGCACGACGAGGCGGGCATCCGTGCCGCCGCTGGCGACCCACGCCGAGTCGTGGGACCAGGCCAGGCACAGCGCCCCGCCGGGGTGGAGCGCGATGGGCGACGACGCCGGCGCCGGCGCCTCGTGCCCGCCGCCGGCGACGATCCGTACCTCGCCGCCGAGGGATCCCGCCGCCAGGGCGTCACCCGAAGGGGCCCACGAGACCGCGGTGATGGCGTCGGTGAACGCGTCGCTCGCCTCGGCCTCGAGCCAGGGACGGGCCCAGTCGTCGGTGCGCTGCCCTGCGGCCTTCACGCCCGCGCCTCGGCCAGCCACGTTCGCACCAGGTCGGCGTCGAGCCGGCGGCCCACGAGCAGGGCCCGGCTGCCCGATCCGCCCGGGGCCGACGCAGCCTCGTCGCCCCACGCGATGGTGGTACGCACGCCTGAGCACACCCGACGGCTGGCCGACTGCCGGACCTGGAAGACCGCCTGCAACCTGAGCAGGTCGTGGCCGTGGTGCTCGATCAGCCGGCCCAACCACCCGCGCAACAAGTCGCCGTCGAGATCGCCGGCGAGCTCGATGACGACGGTGCCCGGCTGGTCCGGGTCGAGCGGAGGAGCCGGCGGCACCGGGCGGCTCGACCGCTGGGCCACCGTCGCCAGGTCGAACGAGCGCACACCGGTCAGCCGGGTCGTGTCGAGCTCGCTCGCCTCGGTCAGCCACAGGAGCGACAGGGGGTTGCACCTGCGGAGCTCGCTCGATACCGCGGCCAGCGCGTCGGCGGTCAGGTCCTCCGATCCCGTCACCACGAGGTGGTCGGCGAGGGCCAGCTGGTCGGCCGCACCGGCGGAGCCGGCGAGTGGTTGGGCTGTCGCCAGGCGTGCCGACGCCCGGCGCCCGTCGACGATGACCACGACGGCGTCCAGCTCCGCCAGCCGCTCCACCTCCGAGCTGGCCAGCAGCGTCTGGGCGACGAGGGCGACGTCGCTGTCCTCTCCTGCGGCAACCACGATGCGCGTCAACGGCCGGTGCGAACACGCCAGCACCGGGATCACCGAGAGAAGGTCGAAGCGAACGGCGCAGCAAGGACAGTCGGGGTTGGTCCGGAACGTCTCCTCGGCGACGTCGACCACCCGGGCACCGACGGAGACGGGAGGCGCGTGGGCGCTGACGACGACGCCATCGGGCGACGCCAGGGCGTCGGCGATGGCCCACCGGGTGGCCTCGCAGGCGCCGGTCACCACCGTGATGGGGACCGTGGCTCGTCGGTTCGCCTGGCTCGCCATCCCCTCACCGTACCACACGATGAGAACGATTCTCACCCCCGGTGCGAGCGGGGCGGGCAGGGTGCGTAGGCTGCGCGACACATGCAGCCATGCGCATGATATGATACGTGGGTGCGGCGTCCCGGGGCTGGCAGTGGAGGCGAGGTGTTGACCGCTCCGCCGCCGGACCTCGAAGCAGCCGCCGAGTTGCTCCGGGCGCTGGCGAACGTCCACCGGCTTGCCATCGTGCACGAACTGGGGACCGGCGCCCGATGCGTCCACGAGCTGGTGGACGCCCTGGGGCTCTCCCAGCCGCTCGTGTCGCAGCATCTCCGGGTGCTCCGGTCGACCCACCTGGTCCGGACCGAGCGCCGGGGCCGGGAGATCGCCTACTCGCTGGGCGACGAGCACGTCGCCCACATCGTCCACGATGCCATCGTTCACGCCCACGAGCTGCGGCCGTCCCGCCAGCTCTCCACCGAGGAGGAACAGTGACCATGACCCATACGACACACGCCGAGCACGATCACGCGCACGGCTCGACATGCGGGCACGTCGCCGTGGACCACGGCGACCATACCGACTACCTCCACGACGGCCACGCCCATCGTGAGCACGACGACCACTGGGACGAGTGCGAACCTGTCGCCCACGTGACCCACGACGGCCACGACCACGAGCACGGCTCGGGGTGCGGCCACGATGCGCTGGACCACGGCGGCCACACCGACTACCTGCACGACGGGCACCGCCACGCCTCGCACGACGGTCATTGGGACGAGCACTGAGCCTCCCGTCCGGGCGACCGCTCGACGATCCCGGCCGCGGATCGGATCAGACGGATGGCCGGCTGCACGTGGTGGCGGAGGAGCGCCTCGCCGCCCTAGACCTGCGCTACACCGCCAGCCGGCGCCGGCTGGTCGAGACCATGGAGCGGGCGGGGCACCCCCTGACCATCGGCGAGATCCTGCGCCGGACCGAGGGCGTCCCACAGAGCTCGGCCTACCGGAACGTCACCGTCCTGTGTGACGCCGGGATCGCCGTCCGCCTCCCCGGAGCCGACGAGTACGGCCGGTTCGAGCTGGCCGAGGACCTGGCCGGTCACCACCACCACCTCGTGTGCCGGCGGTGCGGAGCGGTGACGGATCTGGTGGCGGCCACGCGGCTCGAACGAGTGCTGCGCGAGGCTGCCTCGCAGGCGGTGGCCGAAACCGGGTTCGAGGTCACCGGGCACCGCCTCGACTTCGAGGGCCTGTGCCGTCGCTGCGGAGACGGCGGCTGATCCTCCCTCGTCTCGACCCACATCGTGCGGGGCAGTTGGTGTGAGAACAAGTCTCATTCTATAGTACGCGGCATGCCTGAAGAACTGCCCTCCGCGCCCGCCGGGGCGGGCGCCGCCGAGCGGGGCGGACCGGTGGCCGTCACGGTGGTCGCCGGAGGGCCCGAGGCGGCAAAGCTGGCGCTCGACCTGGCCGCCTTCACCGCAGCCGAAGCGGTGTGCCTGATCGGCCCACACGGAGCGGTCGAGGGGCCAGCCGTCGAGGGTGTGCTCACCGTGCCGGCGGAGGCGGCGACCGGCTACCGCACGACGGGCTGCGAGTGCTGCTCGATCCGGGTCGACGTCGTCGACGGGCTGCGCTTGTCCCTGCGGCGCCGTCACCCGCCGCGCCGCGCCCTCCTGGTCACGCACCATGACGCCGTCGGCGTCGCCCAGACGCTGCTCACCGACCCCGACCTGACCGGCCAGACCTTCCTCGACGCCGTCATCGCCACGTGCGACGGCCCCGCCATGGCCACCCGGCTCGCCACCGGCGGCCGGCTGGGGACCGAGGCGGAGATGGAGACGCTGGCGATGGCCGACGCCGTGGTCGTGGCCCGAGCCGACCGGCTGCGGCCCGCCGTCGTGCGCCGCGTGCGCCACGCCGTGCGCGGTGTGAACCGGACCGGTCCCGTCCGGGCGTGGGTCGGGAGCCCTGCAATGCTCGGTTCGCTCCTCGACCGCCGGGCGTGGCACGGCCGCATGGCCTCGGTGCACGACGCGCGCCCGGCGCCCCACGAGGCGCCGGCCACCGTCGTCGTCGACGCCGACGGGCCGCTCGAGGCGGAGGGCGTCCGTGCCTGGCTGGACGGTGTCCTCGACGACCACGCCTCACGCCTGCTCCGGCTCCAGGGCGAGCTGTGCCTGGTCGACCGGGAGAGCGCGGTCGACTGCCTCGGCATGCGGTCGATCGTGATGACGCAGCCAGGCAGGAGGCTTCACGGCACCGCCTCGCAGGTGGCGCTGGTGGGGTGGGGGCTCGACCGGGCGAACCTGGCGGCCGGCCTGCGATCCCACGCTGCGCCGTGAACACTCCAGCCGCCGCGTCGCTCCGGCCGGTCGGCGAGGCCTGCCTGCCGGAGGCGGTGGTCGGGTTGGCGTGGATCGGCTCGTCGCTCGCCTGCACGTGCGCCGACGGGTCCGTGCACGTGGACGGGAGGCCCGACCTCCGCCGCCCCCCCGGGCCCGGGGTGGTCGTCGCCGTGGCCTGCGGCCCGGCGTGGGAGATGGCCACCATCGACCACCGCGGAGACGTCCGGGTCGGGCAGGCGGCCCAGCGCCTCGGCGGCTGGGGCCGGCGGGTGTGGTGGTCCGACCCCGGGCGGCTGGTCGCCGTCACCTCGGCCGGGGTCCACGGCGGCCGGCCGGGGGAGCTGGCGCCGATCCGATGCGACGTCGGCCACGTCGTCGACGCCTGCCTGCTCCCCGGGAGCCGGGTGGCCCTCGGTACGGCCGACGGCCTGGTGATCGTCGACCACGAGAACGGCACGGTGGACGCCGAGCGGAGGACGTCGATGGCCTGCGCCTTCGCCCTGTCGGCCGACGGTCAGCGCCTCGCCGTGGGCGAGGCGGGCGGGTCCGTGCACGTCGTCGACCTCGTGTCGGGCCTGGGGACCGGCGTGGACGGCTACGGGACGCCGGTGCGCCGCCTGACGTGGGCCGGGGAGCACCTCGTCGTCTGCGACCTCGATGAGGTGAACAGCTGGCCGGTCACGGCCGACGGGAACGTCGCGGTGGACGCGCCCGTTCGCCTGCTCGCGCACGACGGGCCGATCGCGGCGCTCGCCTCACGGGGCGGCAACGTCGTCGCCGCCGGAGACGCCGCCGGGCGCCTGCTGCTGCTGGCGGCGGACCGGGAGGAGCGAGCGCTGGCCCAGGCCGAACTGCCGGCGGGGGTGGCCAGCCTGGCATGGTCGACATCGGGGTGGCACCTGGCCGTCGGATGTCTCGACGGCACGCTCCGACGCTTCGACCTCAGTCTCGGCTGACGGCGTCGGCCCGTCGTCGGCCCGTCCCGTCGGCCGTACCGCGCGACGGCGAGAGCCGCGGCCCCCGGCCGGGCGACGGCGTCGCGACGGGTTGCCGCGCCCGCCGTTGCCGGCCGAGCGGCGTCGGGTGCCGACGACCTCAGCGACAGCCGAGGGCCCGGCGCAGCACCGCCAGGTTCTCGCGCATCACCGCTGGGTAGTCCTTCCCGGCCTCGGCATCGGGCACGCTGAGCCCCTCCAGGGGGCTGAGCGCGGCGGTCGCCACGCCGGCCTCGCGGGCGAGCGCCTCGGCCACCGCCGGCGAGACGAGCTCCTCGAAGAACACGGTGGTGATGCCTTTCTCCCGGATCTGATCGGTGAGCTGGGCGAGGCGCCTGGGATCGGGCTCGGCCTCGGGCGACAGCCCGGCGATGGGGAGCTGCACGAGGCCGTAGCGGCGGGCGAGGTAGTGAAAGGCGGCATGGGCGGTGACGATGTCTCGACGCTCGCATGTCGCCAGCCCCGCCTGGATGTCGGCGTCGAGGCTCGCCAGCTCGCGCTTGTACGCCTCGGCGTTCGCCCGGAACGTGCCGGCACCGTCGGCGTCCACCTCGACCAGGGCGTCGACGACCGCGTCGGCGGCCTGTGCCATCAGCGTGGGGTCGAGCCAGAAGTGGGGATCGAGACCGCGGCCCTCGGCGTGCTCGCCCTCGTTGGCCTCGCCGACGTGCCCCTCGTCGGCATCGACGGCATCGTGGGCGCCCTCCTCCAGCGAGATCGTGTCGAGAAGGTCCAGGGTGGCGGAGTCCCGGCGGGAGGCGATCTCGGCGACGCCGGGCTGGAACCCGTTGCCGAGGTAGACGACGAGATCGGCGTCCTCGAGCTGGTCGAGCTGGTGCGAGGTCAGCTCGAGATCGTGGGGCTCGGCCCCCGCCGGCGTCAGGTTGGAGACGCGGACCCGGTTGCCCCCCACCCGACCGGCGACCTCGGCGACCGGGTAGAAGCTCGCCACCACGGCGAGCCGGCCGTTCGCTCCGCCGGCGGCGGCGGCGTCACCGTCGCTCCCGCAGCCCACCAGACCGGCCGACGCCAGCGCCGTCACGATGGCTGCCACGGCGCGGCGCGGCCGATGGCGGGGCCGGGGACGGGTGGGAACTGTTCGCATGGCCTTCAAACATAGAACAATAACCGTTCTCAATCAACGTCCGGCGCGACTCGCCCCCGCGGCCTACGCGCTACTGCTGCGGCCCGCTGTCCAGCTGGTCGGCCGGATCGACGAGGCGATAGCCCACCCCGGGCTCCGTGACGAGGGCGGGGTGGGCAGGGTCGTCGGCGAGCTTCTTGCGGACCTGACTGGCGTAGACCCGCAGGTACTGCGTCTCCTTCGCGTATTCGGGCCCCCACACCTCGTGGAGGAGCATGCGATGGGTCAACACCCGGCCCGGGTGGCGGGCCAGGGCGGCGAGGAAGGCGAACTCCTTGGGCGTGAGCTCCACCTCGGTGCCGCGCACGCGAACCTGGTGGCGAGCGAGGTCCATCTCGATGTCGCCCACGGTCAGGGTGACGTCGATACCGGTACCGTCGGCCGGGCGGTGGCGGCGGAGAGCGACCCGGACGCGGGCGAGGAGCTCGGGCGTGGAGAACGGCTTGGTGACGTAGTCGTCGGCTCCCTCGTCCAGTGCCTCGATCTTGCGGGACTCGGCGCCCTCGGCGGTGAGCACGATGATCGGGGTGTCGGTCCACTTCCGCAACTGCCGACAGACGTCGATCCCGTCGATGTCGGGCAGGCCCAGGTCGAGGATGATCACGGCCGGCTGCCGGGTGGCGACCTCGGTGAGCGCCTCCGCCCCGGTGGTGGCGACCGCCACTCGGTGGTCGCGGGCACGCAAGGCCGCCGAGAGCGCCCGCAGGATGCCGGGCTCGTCGTCGACGACCAGGATCAGCTCAGTCTCGCCGGGCATGGCTCTTCGGAACGCTGAACCGGAAACGGGCCCCTCCCCCCGGCGAGCCCTCGGCGGTGATGGAACCTCCGTGGGCCTCCACGATGGCTTTGCAGATGGCGAGGCCGATGCCGCTCGACGAGCTCCCGTCGCCGGCGCTGAAGGGCTCGAAGATGCGCCGGCGCTCGAACGGCGCCACGCCCGGCCCCTCGTCGTCGACCCAGATCTCCACGTGCTCGTCGGTCTCCCGGCCTCCGATGCGCACCGTCGAGCCTCTCGGGGCATGGCGGGCGGCGTTCTCGAGGAGGTTGCTCACGACCTGGTCCAGCTGGGTGTAGTCGCCGTCGACCATGGGCAGCGGCGGGACCTCCAGTTGCACCCGGCGATGGACGAAGAGCCGGTCCAGGCGCTTCACCGTGTGGGCCAGCAGCTCGTCGATGACCACCGCCTGGCGGTCGGGACGGAGGGCTCCGGCTTCGATCCGGCTCAGGTTCAGCAGGTTGGCGACCAGCCGGTCCAGGCGCTCGACCTCGTCCGCCACCAGCCCCAGCAGCTCGCTGCGGGTGGCGTCGTCGTAGGGCGCTCCGCCCAGCAGGTCGGACACCACGGCGCGCACCGTGGCGAGGGGTGTGCGCAGGTCGTGCGACACCGACCGCAGCAGTGCGCTTCGTTGTTCGTCGATCCTCTCGAGCACGGTCGCCCGCATTGCTTCCTCGCCGAGGCGTTCCCGCTCGTGGTGCACCTTCTGGAGCTCGGCGTTCAGCATCTGCAGCTCGGCCGCCCGCTCCTCGGCTGACTGTCGGCGCTCGCCCTCCCTGGCCACCAGCGAGCCGACGACGACGGCCACCAGCCCGAACACGGTCAGCGCCACGCCGTCGTCCAGGGCGTCCACGGTGAGGGTCCAGTGGGGCGGGATGAACACGACGTTGTACGCGAGGACGGCGACGGGCACGACCACCAGGGCTGCCAGCCGGCCGCCGACCAGCCCGGCCACCACGATGGCCACGACCAGCGCCAGGGCGGGGGAGGCGCGGGTGATGTCCGAGCGGAAGGGGACCAGTGCGGCGCTGAGGCCGATCACGAGGACCACGCCGGCGACGCATCCCCACAGTGGGCGGGGGCGGAGAGCAATCCTGCCGGCGGCCACGGATTGATCTTTACGGTTTCCTGATGCCCACCGGGCCGTTTTTACGCCTTCTTGACATCGGGACGGGTGACAGTGGTTCCGTGCTCGCCATGGCCAAGCGCCTGCTCGTCGGCCGGCCCCTGTCCTCGGCCGACGCCGACCACCAGCGGCTGCCCAAGACGATCGCGCTGGCGACCTTCTCGTCCGACCCGATCTCCTCCACCGCCTACGCCACCGAGGAGATCCTTTTCGTCACCGCCGTGGGCGCCTCCAGCCTCGCTCTCGGCCTCGAGAAGCTGGTTCCGATGGCGATCGCGGTGGCGGTGCTCCTCGCCATCGTCGTGACCTCCTACCGACAGACCATTTTCGCCTACCCGAGCGGGGGCGGCGCCTACATCGTCAGCCGGGAGAACCTGGGCGAGTACCCGTCGCTGGTGGCGGCCGCCTCCCTGCTGGTCGACTACATCCTGACCGTGGCCGTGTCGGTGTCCGCCGGCGTCGCCGCCCTCGTGTCCCTCGACGCCTTCCACCATCTCGAGGACCAGCGGGTCGCCATCTGCCTGTTCTTCGTGGTGCTCCTCACCGCCGGGAACCTGCGGGGGGTCAAGGAGTCGGGGAAGATCTTCGCGGCACCCACCTACATCTACATCGTGATGCTCACCGCCATGGTCGTCTACGGCTTGGCGCGGGAGTTCTTCGGCGACATCGCCCCCGTGCCGTTCGACGCCGAGCGGGCCGAGGACGTGCGGCGAGCGGGCGGGGAGCTGTCGCTGTTCCTGGTCCTCCGGGGGTTCTCGTCGGGTGCCGTCGCCCTGTCGGGCGTCGAGGCCATCTCCAACGGCGTTCCCGCCTTCCGGCGGCCGGAGTCGAAGAACGCCGCCACCACCCTCACCGTCATGGGCTTCATCCTGGGGACGCTGTTCCTCGGGGTGACCGTGCTCGCCCATCACCTCGCCCCGTACCCGACCCACGAGGAGACGGTCATCTCTCAGCTGGGACGGGCCGTGTTCGGAGTCGGCCCGCTGCACACCCTGCTCCAGTTCGCCACCGCCGGCATCCTGATCCTGGCCGCCAACACCGCCTACGTGGACTTCCCCCGGCTGGCCAGCATCGTGGCCCGGGACGGCTACTTGCCCCGGCAGTTCGCCAACCAGGGTGACCGGCTGGTGTTCTCCAACGGGATCCTGTTCCTGGCCGTGGCGGCCGGCGCCCTGCTGGTCGCCTTCGGCGGCCTCACCACGCTGCTCATCCCGCTCTACGCCGTCGGGGTGTTCACGTCGTTCACCCTGAGCCAGTCGGGCATGGTGCGCCACCACCTCCGCCTGCGAGAGCGCGGGTGGCAGCGGGGGGTGGCCGTCAACGCGGTGGGCGCGGTGGCCACCGCCGTGGTGCTCGCGATCGTCGCCGTGACGAAGTTCGCGGTGGGGGCGTGGCTGCCCATAGTGGTGGTGCCGCTCATCATCGCCCTGTTCGTGTCCATCAAGCGCCACTACACCCGCGTCGAGGCCATCCTGGCCGTCGAGCCCGGACCGGTACGCCCCCGGTCCATGGACCACACCGTCGTGGTCCTCGTCGGCCGGGTCCACCGGGGCACCATCGAGGCACTGGACTACGCCCGGTCACTGCGCCCCAACCACCTCACCGCCGTCCACGTGTCCTCCCAGGACGGCGACGTGGCTGCCATCGAGCGGGACTGGGCAGCCTTCAAGTTCGACATCCCGCTCGAGATCGTCCCCTCCCCCTACCGGGAGCTCACCCCGGCGGTCGAGCGCTACCTCGACGACCTGGACGAGCGCTGGCGGGGCGACACGGTCACCATCGTGATCCCCGAGTTCGTCACCGGGCGGCTGCTGTCGCCGACCCAGCTGCTCCACAACCAGAGCGCGGCCGCCCTCAAGCTTGCCCTCCTGTTCCGCCAGGGCACCGTGGTGACCTCGGTGCCGTACCACATCGAGAGCTCCGGCCCCGACGATGGCGAAGCGCGACCCGGTCGTTGAGCGCCCGGCGGATCGGCGCCACACGGCCATCGTGCTGGTGTCGGTGGTCGACCGCCGCATCCTTCCGGCGCTGCGGTTCGTGTCCCGGCTTCCCGACACCGACGTGCGGGCCCTGCACGTCTCGGTCGACGCTGCCGAGACGCGCAGACTGGCCGGGGACTGGATGGAGCTCGGCCTCACCTGGCTGCCCCTCCACGTCCACGACGCATCGGCCGAGGCCCTCGGCGACTCGCTCCGCGCCGCCGTCGGGCAGCAATCGGCATCAGCCCGGCACGTGACGGTGGTCGTGCCGGAGCTGGACTTCGACCGGTGGTGGCACCCACTGCTGCACCGGCGCAGCGCCCGGCGCATCGCCCATCTCCTTCAACCGCTCCCCGGGGTGACGGCCGTGATCGTCCCGTACGCCGCGTCGCTGCCGAGCCGGCCGCACCGGACCGATCGGACCGATGGGGCGCGTCGCGTGGACCCCGGCAGGGCGGCCCAGCACTTCTCAGTTCGCAGCAAAGGTGTACGAGGACGGAAGGTCGAGTGATGGCGCCGAGGAGGACCCCGGGAAGTGGGCGCGAAGGGATCCGCCGAGGCCCGAGTACAACAGCCAGCCGGAAGTGCGCGACCACGCCGCTGCCACCACTGGCTCCCCCACGGGGACCTCCGAGCCGGGGATCTCGAGCGTGCCGACGGTGGCCACGTCGATCGTCCCGAGACGAGCGGCACCCGCCTCTGCGGCGCCGGCGGCCGCTGCGAACGCGGCCAGCTTCGTCCCGTCCGGAGAGAACGTTCCGCCGCGCACCTACTCCGACCCGGGCGGCGCGGCGACGACCCGGTCACGGCCCGAGTCGACGTCGGCAGGTGCAGCGCGCAGGCGGTCGCTCCGACGCACCGTCCATGGGCCTCGGTCACCCACGCGACCACGCGCCCGTGGGCATCGAGGACGTCACCGGCACGCCCGAGGCCGTCGCTGATGCGTCGGGCCGGGTGTCGTAGGGACGAGCGTCCCGTCGACTCGTTGCAGCACGAGCCGGTCCGGCCCGGCGGCGACGACGGGCGCCGTACCGGCGGGAGCGCGACGGGGGCGCCAGACGGTCCCCGCCGCCACTGACCAGCTCGACCTCGACCGGCGAGGGCGGCTGGCCGCGGACGAGCCGGACGGCCCCGGGGTGATCGGCGGGAAGGACCGAGTCAGCAGCGCCGAGCATCCGCACGACGAGCCGGGAGCCGGGGCCGGGTCCACGGCGCCGGCGAGCCGCGCCTGGCCGGCCGACGTGAAGACGAAGGACGCCCCGAGCGCGAGCGGATGCTCGGGATAGGCCTCGACGGGCAGTTCCGACATGACGGAGCGCCCCGTCCGGAACGTCCGGGGAGGCTCGACGAAGGATCTGGCCTCTCCGCGGCCCGGGCCGGTCGTGGTAGGCGCAGCCGTACTCGTCTCGGCCCACGCCGAGCCGCCCGCCGGCGGCGCGGCGTCGTCACCCTGTCGAACGACAGCCGCGGTGACGGCCACAACGACGACGGCGACGACGACACTCGCCGGCGGGACGCGGGGCAGGCGGGAAGCGGGTGCACGCTCGACCGGCACTTCCAGCACCGGAGCGGCCCGGACATCGGCGTCGCACTCCGGGCATCGAGCAGCCCACTCCGACACGGCTGCGCCGCAGCCCGGGCACCGAACCACGGCGCGTGATCGTAGGGGCGAGGGCGCCTACGACGGGGCAGGGACGGATCGGCTCGAGCGCTGACTGGCGCAGGCGCACGGCGAGCGTCTCAGTACGACCGGTTCTCCTCTTCAGCGACGGCGCGCAACTGCCGATACAGGTGGATGCGGACTGATGGAGCGGCCCCCGCGGGTCCTCGCCGTCGGGTTCGCATCCTCGAGGGAGGCCGCGTCCTCCGGAATGGGGCGCGTGCCGCCACGGGGTGCCACCAGACCCGAGCCGTCGCTGTCCGGCCGTGACCGACACCGCAGAGTCCTGGCGGCGCGCGCACGCGGCACTGGTCGCCGTGGTCGAGCGTTCGCCCGATATCACCGCCCTGCTCGCTGACGACGGCACGGTCGAGTACGGCAGCCATGCCCTGGAAACCATGCTCGGCCGGTGGCCGCAGGGCCTCCTCGGGCGCCCGTTCGCCGCCTTGGTGCACCTCGAGCTGACCGAGCGGGGCGAGCTCGACGCCCCCTACGTCATCACCTGGGAGGGCTCGGTGTGCGACGAGCGCACCGTCGGCGACGGGTTCTGGTCGGGCCTGGGCACTTCCGGCGATGGCGGCCAGGGCACGAGCAACGACTGGCTGCGCCGGCTCGCCCCTCGAGCGGCCGCTCTCGTCGCTGTCGGCACGTGCGGGGCGTGGGGTGGAGTCCCCTCCGGGAAGGGAAACCCGACGGGAGCGATGGGCGTGGGAGCCTTTCTCGGAGACGAGTACCGCTCCGCCGCCGGGCTCCCGGTCGTGAATGTCCCCGGCTGCGCTCCCCTCGGCGACAACTACACCGAGAGGCCGCCCTCTCCTGGCGCTGAACCAGCTGGCGCCGCTACCGGAGTTTGACGAGCTCGGCCGGCCGGAGCGAGGCGAGACCGAAGCAGACGCTGGCGATCAGGGCGGCGTTAGCCCGCCAGCTCGATCACCGGCCGGAGGAGCTCGAAGACCACGAAGTAGGGCAGCGCCACCAGGCCGATCCGGCCATAGCGCGGGCTGCCGACCATGGTGCGATGGCGCACGATCATCTCGGTCAGCCCCCGCTGCCAGCGGTTTTCGCTGTCGGATGAGCGTCTTCAAGTCGCCGGGCGCTTCGGTCCAACCAGATGAGGTCGGGGAAGAACGTGATCCGGCACGCCTTTCCCTGCTCGCGCCGGGTGCGGTGCAGCCGCAGGACGAGCTCGGCGTCCTCCCCCACCGTGTTGGTGTCCCACCCGGCGGCGTCGACGACGGCCTGGCGGCGGAAGAGCCCGAGAACCACCGCTTGATGTTTGAATCCATGGGATAAGGGGGGCTCGTACGTTCGCGGCGAACCTCACGCCGGCAGGCCGGACGTCTCGGCTCGGACCGCCGGCGTCACTTCAGTACCGGAGATCGGCGACGACGGCGTAGTGGTCGGAGGCGACCATGCCGTCGACCGGGCTCACGCCCGCAAGAGTGGCGCTGACGACGTGGCCGACTCCATGGGGGCCGGTGAGCCCGACGAGTACGTAGTCGATCCGACGTGACGGGGCCAGGCTCGACCGTGCATGCGGATTGTCATTCGACCAGGTGTGCCCGTCACCGGACCCCGCGATGTCCCAGGCGTCGTGGAAGACGAGCCCCGGGACGGGCACCGCGCAGCGGCCCGTGAGCATCCGGACCTCGTCGCACGTGGGGTCGGCATTGAGGTCGCCGGCAAGGACCGACGGGAAGCCGCCGTTGGCATGGCACGCCACGAACCGGGCGACGGCGCGCGCCTGCTGCTGGCGCAGGCCGCTGTCCGCGTAGTCGTGGGCGAGGTGGGTGGTGCAAAAGGGGACGTCACCCCTTGGCCCGCTGATCCTGGCGAGGGTGACGCAACGGCGCCGCTCACCGCTGTCCCGGGGCCCGGGCAGCACCAACTCTTCGACGCAGGTAATCGGCCAGCGCGAGAGAACCGCGTTCCCGATCTCCAGCCCGTCGAGCGTGGAGCAGTGGCTGTAGTGGTGGTACATCTCCAGCGCCTCACCGAGCAGCCGTGCCTGATCGGTCCCACCCGGCTCCCGCCAGACCTCCTGGAGCGCCACGATGTCGGGTGCGAGCCCGGCGAGTGTGCTCTCGATCGCCGTCTGGCGACGCCGCCAGGGCCCGAAGCGCAGCCAGACGTTCCACGTCACGACCCTCAGGGTGGTCTCTCGGATCACGCCATGGCTCCGGGGCGGTCGTCCGGCATGGAGGTCGCTCGGCCGGCAGGCAGGTACGGGATGCACACCGGAACACCGGTACGGGGATCGCGCAAAACCGTGGCGGAGACGTCGAAGACGGCCTCGATGAGCTGGGGTGTGAGGAGCGCCGCGGGCGGTCCATCAGCGACGACGGCGCCGCCCTTGAGGGCGACCAGGCGGTCGGCGTACCGAGCGGCGTGGTTGACGTCGTGGAGGGCGACCACGATGGTGATCCCCCGCTCATGGTTCAGCCTCCTGATCAGCTCGAGGATCTCGAGCTGGTGGCGGATGTCGAGGAAGGTGGTCGGCTCGTCGAGGAGCATGATCTGGGGCTCCTGGGCGAGCGTCACCGCGATCCAGGCCCGCTGGCGCTCGCCACCGGAGAGCCGGTCCATGGTGCGGTGCCGGAACCTCGCCACCCCGGTGACCTCGAGGGCCCGCTCGACGGCGTCGTAGTCGCGGCGCCGCAGCATCCGCAGCGGCCCGACGTGGGCGTACCGGCCCTGTTCGACCAGCTCGGCGACCGTGACCCCGTCGGGGGTCGAAGGAGCCTGCGGAAGCACGGCGAGGCTGCGGGCGACGGCCCGGGTCGGGAGGTTGGTGATGGCGGCACCGTCGAGGTAGACGGTCCCGACCGAAGGGGTCACGAGGCGAGCCAGCGATCGGAGCAGGGTCGACTTGCCGCAACCGTTCGGCCCCACGACGGCGGTGGTGGTCGACGGCTCGAACTCCAGCGCGACGGGACCGAGGGCCGTTCTCGGCCCGTAGCGGACGACGACGTCCTCGGCGGCGAGGCTGGGCCCGCCGGTCGGCTTCTCGGTCATGCCGACGGTCCCGGAACCGGGCGGCGCAACAGCAGGAACATGAAGAAGCCGGCGCCGAGGACCGCCGTGACGACCCCGGTCGGGAGCGGTCGCTGAGCCACTGACCGCGCCGCCAAGTCTCCGCCGCACAGCAATGCCGCGCCGATCACGAAGCTGAGTGGTTGGACGCGGCGTAGGTCGTGGCCGACGAGGCCACGGGCCACATGGGGAGCGATGAGGCCGACGAAGGCGATGGCGCCGACGACGACGAGGGCGCCGGCGGTCATGACGGCTGAGATCAGGAAGAGCCCGAGGCGGGTCCGCTCGGGGTCGACACCGAGACCGGTGGCCACGTCGTCGCCCAGCTGCAACACGTTCGCTCGGCTGGAGCCGACGAGGGCGGCGCAGACCGTGATCGCCGCCCAGGGCCACAGAACCGCCCAGTGGGCCCATGCCCGGGCGTTGAGGGAGCCGACGAACCAGTAATAGGCGCTCAGGGTGGCGCTGGTCGGCGACAGCATCAACACGAAGGCGGTGGCGGTCCCGAGCAACAGGGCGACGACGACGCCGGTCAACACCAGGGCGACGGGGTCACCACGCCGCCGAGCCGACAACGCGTAGACGACCCAACCGGTTCCCGCCCCACCCACGCCACCGACGATCACGACCGTGGGTTGGAGGAGCAGCTGATCGGGGGTGGCGCCGAGGGTCGGGCCGCTCGCGATCCACGAGACGGTGCAGAACACGACACCGGCAGCGACGCCGGTGAGATCGGGCGACGCCAATGGGTTGCGCGTGACGGCCTGCGAGAGTGCGCCGGCCAACCCCAGGCAGCCGCCTGCGACGACGGCGACCAGGGCCCGGGGCAGGCGCAGCTCGAGGACCACCTGGCGGTGGAGCTCCGACACCGGGTGCCCGACGAGCGCTGCGACGACGTCGGCGGGGCTCACCCGCGTCGTCCCGACAGCGGCCGAGAGCATCACCAGCACGCCGGTCACCGCGATGCCGCCGGCCATCACCAGGCCGAAGTGCCGGACCAACGCCGGAGGCCGCTCCCCGGCCGATCCGCCGGCTTCGCCAGGTGAAGGCACGGAGGAACGAGGCCCTCCAGACGTGAGGTCCGGACCGCCGGTCATTCCCCGGAACCCCGGAGCTGAGCCCTCAGCACGGCCAGCAGGACGGGACCACCCACGATGCCCGTCCACAGCCCGACCGAAACCTCGACGGGCGAGAAGGCAAGACGGGCGGCGAGGTCGGCGCCCGCGAGGAGCAACGCGCCCACGACGGCGGCCATCGGCAGCACCCGGCGGGCATCGGTGGTCCCGAGGAGGCGCCGGGCGATGTGAGGCGCCGACAGGGCGACGAACCCGATGGCACCGGCGACGGCGACCAGCGCCGCCGTCAGCACGGCGCAGAGGCCCAGCGCCGCGGCACGAGCCGGCACCACCGCGAGGCCGGCGCCCTCGGCCAGGTCGTCTCCGGTGCGGAGCAGGTTGAGCGGTCGGGCCAGCATCAGCGCCGCCGGGATGCCGACAGCGAGCCATGGCAGCGCCACGCGAACGCTGGGCCACCCGCTGCCGGCCAGGCTCCCGGTGAGGAAGCGCAGTACCGCACCAACCTCCTGCCGCTCCCCGAAGGTGACGATCATCGTCACCGCCGCACCGAAGGCCGCCGACAGGGCCGCGCCGGCGAGCACCAGGACGGGCGAGCTCGGTGGGCACCGCAGACGGGTCATCACCGCGAGCACCACGCCGGCGCTGAGGAGCCCGCCCGCCAGCGTCAGGAAGGGCAGGACGGTGAAGGGCACGGGCATCTCGAACACGATGACCGCCGCCGCCACGGTGGCCGCTCCGGACGAGATGCCGAGCAGTTCGGGGCCGGCCAGGGGATTGCGCAGGCTGTCCTGGGCGAGCGCACCCGCGAGCCCGAGTCCTGCGCCTCCGCAGACGGCCAGCACGAGACGGGGCAGGCGGAGGTGACGCACTCCCAGCGCGGCCCGCTCGTCCCCGGTGCCGGCGAGCGCATCGCGTAGCTCGGGCAGCGACAGGGCGGGAATCCCGGCAAGCAGCGTGACCAGTGCCACGGTCGCCAGGGCGGCGATCAGCCCGATCATCCACGCGACGAAGCGGGCATTTTCGCCCTCTGTCCCGCCGGCGGGTCGGGTGGCCGGCGTGTCAGGCTCCCGGGGACAGCCGCCGCCGCCCCCTCGCGTGGCCCGACGGGCGACCGTATGGGCTCCGACACGACAGGGTTCTCGGTGGGCGCGCCGCGCGACCGCCGGCGGCAGGGCGCTGCGAGGCAGTGGTCACGCCACGGTGCATCCTAGGGAAGAGGGAAGGCCCCGACCTCGGGGTACAGCAGCTTCATTCCCCGATCGAGCGTCTCCTTGGCCGAGATGGTGCCGCCCGTTGCCCAGGGCCAGCTCTTCACGTCGGGCCCCTCGTACACGCGGCCGTTCCGGACCGCCGCGAGGCTGTCCCACACCGCCGGGTTGGCGGGCCGGAAGTCGTCGTTCGCCGTGGTCGTCGACCGGTTGGAGCGGATGATGAAGATGGCGTCAGGATCCACCTCGGCCACCCGCGCCAGGTCGAAGGTGATCTGCCCACCGGAGTGGTAGGAGGAATTCGACGTGTACGCCGGCCAGGGATAGGGGCCCTGGGTCGCCCACAATGAACCACCCTGCGATTCGGTGCTGTCGGCCAGGATCTCGATGCCGAAGAAGAAGAAGGGGTAGACGTCGATCGGTGTGCGGTTGCGGGGGGAGAGATCGGCGTAGTCGTCGATCTGGTCGCGGAGTAGTTGCGCCCCAGCCTCGGCCGCTTCATTGAGCCCGAGGAGCTGTCCGACGCGGTAGAGGTTCGTGATCGCCATCTGGTAAGAGCCGATGTCGAGGTCGAAGAACGGAGCGATCGGCTCCAGCGCAGGGCGCAGGTAGCCCTGGAACGGCCCGAGCCCGATCACCAGGTCGGGGTCGGCCGCCGCGATCTGCTCCAGATCCTCGTCCTGGAAGCCGAACCCGGCGCTGTTGATCGTTGGGATGCCCGCCGTTCCGTACGCCGCGATGGCGGCGGGCGTGTTGGTGGAGTCGACCGATCGGATCACCATCCGGTCGGTGGCGCCAAGGGCGGCGAGGACATCCTCGCAGGCCCCCACCAGACACACGACCCTTTGCGGAGGAGACGGGACGGTTACCGCCACGCCGGCCGAGTCCACGACCGTTATGCCCTCGGCGGCGCACACCTGGGCGTCGGCGACGCACTCGATGGCGAAGCCCGATCCCATCCCTTCGCCGCACCGGCCGGCCGAGTTCAACACGATGTCGTGGTTCACGGACTCGTTGGACAGCAGGCCGGCGGTCACGAGCCCGCTTTCCGACGCGTAGCCGCTCTTCTGCGCGCAGTGGGCCTCCTGAGCGCTGACGAGCGTACGGGCGTCGGTCCGCAAAGCCGACTCCTCGCCCTTGTCGTTGATCCCGCTGACGGAGAACACGACGACCCCGGCGAGGACCCCGAGGATCACGACCACGACCAGCAGCTCGATGAGCGTGAAGCCCCCCTCGCCGGCTCGGCCCCCCGGCGCCCGACGGTGCCTTCCCATACCGAACCCCCCTGTCACCCCGATGCCGCTGGTGGACATGCGTCGACCATGACGCCACTCGCCTGCGTGATGCTGATGGTGGTCGGCTCGCTCGGCGCCTTGTAGGTCAGGCCCACGACCATGAGGTCGGACGTCCCCGGGCGGCGCCAGATCCGGAGGTATGTCTCGCTGGCGGCATCCACGCGGGGCCCACACCACTCGAAGTCGCGGAACGGCTTTCCGTCCATCTCCTGCTTGTAGAACGCGTTGACGTCGCCGAACGTGGTCGGCGACGCGACCGTGAACACTTCGGCCTCGGCGTTCGACGCCCCCTGGTCGAGCGCCGCGCCCTCCGGGAGCGGAACCCCGAAGCGCGGCGACGGGCCGGACACCGCCGGCGGCGAGAAGGCCACCACGGAAGGCTCACCGCCGCCTCCCTGCTCGTCGGTGTCGTTGCTGGAGCAACCCAGGAGCATCGTGGCGCCGATCGATGCGTACAGGAGCGGAACGCACCGTCGACGGAGGCCCACGGATCCGTAACCGCCACTCCCTGGCGTCCGTGATCGCCGCACGGGTCCAGTCAAATCGCCCGAGGCGCGGCGCCGCAAGAGTGCGCCGCGTCACCTACCTGGCCTGGTGGCTGCGAGTTGGCGCCGATTTGGCGTAGTTCGTCAAAGCCTCCCGGGCGCGCTTCGTACTGCTGACGACCTCCTCTCGGCTCTGCCAGTGGAACGGCCGGCTCGGATCGTCCCAGTGCTCGACCCACAGCTCGATCGCCTCGGTGAGCTTCACGAAGAACAGGAAGTCAC
Source organism: Acidimicrobiales bacterium (assembly GCA_035540975.1). Taxonomy (NCBI): domain Bacteria; kingdom Bacillati; phylum Actinomycetota; class Acidimicrobiia; order Acidimicrobiales; species Acidimicrobiales bacterium. The sequence continues at coordinate 38,025 of DATLFN010000136.1, read as the reverse complement.
GGTGCACGTCGCGGGGTCGACACCGCGACAGGGCCAGGCCGGTCGCCTCGTTGAGCGCGGACAAGACCTCGATGACCTCGCTCTCGCGAGCCTCTGACGGGCGGCGGCGACGCTCGGTCGGCCTCGCCTTGGTCGGTCTCGGCGGCTTCTCCCACGGGCGTAGTCCGCGCTCGCGCCACACACGGGCGACCGTGTCCTTGCTCACCCCGTGCCGGCTCGCCATCGTGCGTAATGTCCAGCGAGACGTCCCCGGGGGCGGCTCGGTGTGCTCGGTGTCCCGAGCTATCGCATCGGCCACCGCCCGGCGGAGCGACGGCTTGCGGCCTCTTCCGGGTCCTACTGTGCCGAGCCCGTCGATGCCGACCGCTGCGAAACGTGAGCTCCACCGTCGAACCGTCGTGGGCGTCGTCTCGCAGCGCTGGGCGACGTCAGCGGTTGGAACACCGTCCGCGACGAGAAGCAGTGCACGCGCGATGACCACTCGTCGGTAGGGCTGCGAATACGACGCCGCGATACGCCTGAGCTCGCGACGCTGATCCGCGCTCAGGTGCAGCGGAGTGGTCATCCGGGCACGATAGCGTCCGTCTCCATTTTGGCGACAGCCTCCTGATGCATCGCGTTCCGAAGCGCCAACTCGCCGGCACGGGCTCCGGCAGCTGCCGCCCGTGCGCGGGCGGTGACCCCAGCGCATGTGCGGGAGGCCTGGCAAGCCCCGTCCGCCACGGCGTCCGCGGCGCGCCCTCTCGCTGCGTCAGTGGAGGCGAACGGAGCCGTCGCCCTCGAGGACCCAGCCCGGGTTGTGGGCGACTTCCCAGGGGTGCCCGTCCGGATCGAGGAAGATCCCCGAATAGCCGCCCCAGAAGGTCGGCGCCCCCGGTCGAGCGATCGTCGCGCCGGCCCTGGCGGCCTCGGCCAGAACGGCGTCCACCGTCGCCGGCGAGTCGACGCAGTAGGCGAGCGTGACGCCGCCCCAACCGCCGCCGTCCTCGACGACGCTGTCCTCCGCGAGCTTGTCGCGTCCCCACAGAGCGAGGACCATGCCGCCGACCTGGAAGAAGACCACCTCGCCGTCGGGTGACTCTCCTGACCAGCCGAGGCGCTCGTAGAACCCACGAGCCCGAGCCACGTCGGCGACGCCGAGAGTGATCAGGGAGAGGCGCTGCTCCATCGCGCCAGGATCGCGCCCCGCCGGGCGCGTTGTCGCCGCGAACCCGACGGCGGGCGGTCAGTCGCGGATCTGTTGGGCGAGATAGTGGGCCTCACCGACCTGGCGGACGAGCTCGAGCTGGGCCTCCAGCCAGTCGGCGTGCTCCTCCTCGCCCACGAGGATGCGCTCGAGCAGCTCGCGGCTGCCGTTGTCGCCCAGCTCCACGCAGACCGCCACCCCGGCGTTGAGGCGGGCGATCGCCTCGCTCTCCACGTCGAGGGCGAGCTTCAGCTTCTCAGGGGCACTCTCGCCCACCCGCACCGGACCGAGCCGCTGCATGTTGGGCACGCCGTCGAGGTAGAGGATCCGCTCGATCAGCGAGTCGGCGTCCTTCATCTCGTCGATGGAGTCCTCCCGGAACTTCGCCGCCAGCCGGTCGTAGCCCCAGTTCTGGCACATCTTGGCGTCCACGAAGTACTGGTTGACGGCCGTCAGCTCGGCCGTCAACACGTCGTTGAGCAGGTCGAGGACCCGTTCGTTGCCCTGCATGCCCCACCTCCCGGGTGAAGGGTACGACTCATCCACCGACGCGACTAAGCGCGGAGCGACTTTCGACGCCTACGCCCGCTTGCGCCCTCGTGAGCCGCTCGTCGCCCGCACCGGGGTGGCGGGGTGGGAGCGGTACCGGTACCGGAACGGAGCGTCACCCGCGGTACGAGAGGCTGCCCGTCTCGTAGAACCCGACGTGAGCGACGCGGAGGGCGGCAGGCCCGCCGCCCGCCGCCTGCCGCGCGGAGGGCGGCGACGGCTTCGACTCGACTCGAAGTCGCCGAGCAGCCTCTTGGCTTGGCTACGGCGGCCGACCGGGTCGGCCACGCCGAGGACCATCCGGCGCCGTGGCCGGATCTCAAGCCTCGGCGTCGGCGGCGAGGCGCCGGTGACGGGAGTCGTCGTCACGGAAGGGGCAGGTGTTGCAGTGGCTGTCGCCGGAGGCATCGGGCGGCTGCGGCTGCGTCTTGTAGTAGAGGCAGCACGTCCCCCTGACGATGAAGGCGGTGGTGCCCCGGCCGGTGGTGACTGCGAACGGCCGCGGCCGGGCGCGCAGCCACCGCCTCTCCTCCGCGATGGCGTCGGTGACGGCCTCAGCGAGGCGCCAGGCGTCGCCGGTGTCGGTGCCCGCTGCCCGCGCCGCCCCCAGCGCGGCGCTGGCCAGCTCGTCGGCCACGCCGCCCCACAGGCCGCTGCGACCGAACGGGGCCGCGCCCCGCACCGCGTCCAGGACCGGGGTGAGCCGGTCCACGAGCCCGCGGGCGAACACCCGGGGGAGGTCGGCTGTGGCCACGACGACGACGTCGGGATGGGAGGCGGCGGGGTCGGCCGATGTGGCGAAGACGCCGGTTCCCTCGAAGGCGACCCGGTCGAACCAGCCCTCCTCGTGGCGGTGGAACCACAGCTCTCCGGCCGGATCGGGAAGGCGGCGTTCGAGCACGAGGGCGGCGGTGGGGACGGCAGTGGCGGCGCCGGCCAGCCAGCCGCCCAGGTACGAACCGGCCACGTCGCGACGACCGTCGTGGTGAGCGGCCAGGTCGTCCACCCAGACGGCGAGGCGGTCGTCGTGGAAGACGTCGCTGAAGCGGTGCCAGCCGTCACCCTCGGGCTCGCCGAGGTGGCCGCCGAACCACGGGCCGACGCCGGCGAGACGTTCGAGCGTCTCGGCCAGAGGACCGGACGGCGCGGTCATGGCGCCACGGCGTCCCGGTCGCCGTTGTTCGCGACCAGGTGCACGACGGCGACCGGCGGTGCGGCGGCCGGGCGGCCGGCGGCCGGCACCGGCAGCACCAGCGGCGTCCCGGTGAGCGGGTCGGGGATGACGTGGGCGTCGAGGTCGAACACGGCGCGTACGAGCTCGGGCGTGATGACGTCGCCCGGTGCGCCTTCTGCCACGATCCCTCCGTCGCGCATGGCGACGAGGTGGTGGGCGTAGCGGCAGGCGAGGTTGAGGTCGTGCAGGACGGCGACGATCGTGCGGCCCTCGGTTTCGTTGAGGCGGGCCAGCAGGTCGAGCACGTCCACCTGGTGGGCGAGGTCGAGGAAGGTGGTGGGCTCGTCCAACAGCATGAGGGGCGTGCCCTGGGCCAGGGCGAGCGCGATCCAGACCCGCTGGCGCTGCCCGCCCGACAGCTCGTCCACGCTCCGCTGGGCCAGGTCGGTGGTGCCCGTCGCCGCCAGAGCGGCGCCGACGGCGGCCTCGTCGTCGCCGGAGAACTGCCGCAGCCACCGCTGGTGGGGGTGGCGGCCGCGGGCGACGAGGTCGCCGACGGTGATGCCCTCGGGGGCGACCGGCTGCTGGGGCAGCATGCCGAGGCGGGTGGCCACCTCCCGGGTCGGGCGGCGCCGGATGTCGGCGCCGTCGAGCAGCACGCAGCCGGCGCGGGGCTTGAGGAGGCGGGCCAGGCCGCGCAGCAGCGTCGACTTGCCGCAGGCGTTGGCGCCGACGATCACGGTGATGCGCCCGTCGGGGATCGTCACCGTGAGGTCGTCGACGATCGGGCGGTCGTCGTAGGCGAGCGACAGGTGTTCGGCGCGCAGGCTGTGCCGGGTCATCCGCCACTTCCGATCTTGTTGGCGCGGGCGAGCAGGTACAGCAGGTACGGGGCCCCCACGATGGCGGTGATGACCCCGACCGGCAGCTCGGTCGGCGCGAACAGACGGCGGGCGACCAGATCGGCGGTGACGACGATCACGGCGCCGCAGGCGGCGGCCGGCATCAGTGCCAGGGAGCGCTCGCCCACGAGGCGACGGGCGATCTGCGGCGAGACCAGGGCGACGAACCCGATGGGCCCGGCCGCCGCCGTGCCGACCGCGGCGAGGGCGACGCCGGTGAGCAACAGCGCCGCTCGAATGCCTTCCACGCGGGCGCCGAGCCCCCGGGCGGTCTCGTCGCCCAGCTCCAGCACGCGCAGGTGACGGGTCAGGCCCAGGGCGACGGGGACGAGCACGACCAGAGCCAGCGCCATCGGGCGTACGTGCTCCCAGCCGCGCCCGTTGAGGCTCCCGGTCAGCCAGACGACGGCGCGTTGCGCCTCGAAGATCTCGGCCCTGGTCAGCAGGTACTGGGTGACGGAGGTGAGCACGGCGGTGATGCCGATGCCGACGAGGACGAGGCGGTAGCCGGAGACGCCCCGCTTGTAGGCCAGGAGGTAGATGCCGAGCGAGGTGATGGTGGCCCCGGCCAGGGCGCCGAGGGTGATCTGCATGCTGGTCGCGCCGACCACCACGATCATGAACACCGCCGAGGCGGCGGCGCCCGCGGTGACCCCGATGATGTCGGGGCTGGCCAGCGGGTTGCGTGCCAGCCGCTGGAAGATGGCGCCGGACAGCCCGAAACCGGCACCCACCAGAACGGCGGCCAGCGCCCGCGGCAGCCGCAGGGTCCGCACGATGAAGTCGCCGTCCTCCGAGCCGCCACCGGCGAGGGTGGCGAGGACGTCGCTGATCGCGATCGGGAAGTCGCCGACGGCCAGTGACCATGCGAACATGGCGATGGCGGCGGCGGTCAGTGCCAGCGTGACGATGAACGACCGTGCGTGGGCCCTCGTCGACCAGCCGAGCGGGGGGACGCGGATGACGAGGAGACCGCCCTGCCCGGCGCGCCGAAGTGAACCGGGCACGGTCATCAGAGCTCGGCCAGCTTCCGGCGGCGCACCAGGGCGACGAAGAACGGCGCGCCGATGACGGCGGTGAGGATGCCGACCTGCACCTCGCCGGGCCGGGCGACGAGCCGGCCGAGGACGTCGGCTCCGAGCAACAGGATGGGCGCCAGCACCGCCGACCAGGCGACGATCCACCGGTAGTCGGGCCCGCAGATCGCCCGGGCGACATGGGGCACGGTGAGACCGAGGAACCCGATGGGGCCGGCCGCCGCGGTGGCGCCGCCGGCGAGGACGATCACGGCCAGCGCGGAGATGGCGCGAGCGAGCCCGACGCGTTGGCCGAGGGAGCGGGCGACGTCGTTGCCCAGGGCGAGGGTGTTGAGCGACCGTGCCGACAGCAGCGCCAGGACGGCGCCGACGGCCAGGAACGGGGCGACGTCGGCGACGATCCCGGCGTCGCGGCCGGCGATCGAGCCGACGACCCAGAAGCGGAACTGGTCGAGCGTGGCCACGTCGAGGAGCAGGACCGAGGTGGTGACGGACCCGAGCAGCGCCGAGAGCGCGGCGCCGGCGAGCGCCAGCTTGACCGGCGTGGCGCCACCGCGGCCGAGGGAGCCGAGGAAGTAGACCACCAGGCTGGCGACGGCGGCGCCGACGAACGCCAGCCACACGTACCCGCTGAACGAGCCGATCCCGAGGGCGTAGATGCCGGTCACGACCGCGAGGGACGCGCCGGCTTCGATCCCGAGGATGCCCGGGTCGGCCAGCGGGTTGCGGGTGACCCCCTGCATCACGGCGCCGGCGAGGCCGAGGGCGGCACCGACGAGCAGGCCCATCCCGGTGCGGGGGATGCGCAGGCTGCGGACGATCAGGTGGTCGCCCACCGTGGGGTCGTAGGCCCACATGCCGTCCCACACGGTGGAGAGCGCCATGGGCCTGGACCCGTAGGCGATGGACGCCAGCGCCACGGCGCTCAGCACGGCGAGGGCGGCGAACAGCCCTCCGCCGCGGGCCCAGCCACCGGAGAGGAGCCCCCGCGAACGACGAGGTCGAGGGGCGGCCTCCAGCTGCGCCGGGCCAGCGCCTCGCCGGCGTGGTGCGACACCGACAGCGCCGACGCGGCGACCACTCGGAGGCGCTGATCCCCGACGATGCCCCGGAGCAGATCCCGCCCGCGAACGGGAGGCAGCGGTCACGGAGGGGCGGTCATGGCGCGGCGAGAGCGGCCGTCGGGGGGTGTCATCGGGGACGGCCGCCACAGGGAGACGTTGCGTCGCCCGTCCGTCCCGCGGCGGGCCCCAGGGCACGATGGCGGTGCAGGAAGGCCGACAGGTGGAGGTGGGTGTCCTCCACCGCGCCGACCAGCTGCACGAGGCAGTGCCTGCCGGCGACCGTCGTCCGGTAGACCCGCCGAGCGGGGCCGGCCACCGGGGACGCCCACCACGAGGAGACCAGCCCCTCCTCGTCGAGACCGCGCAGCGTCCGATAGACGGTGGCGGCATCGGGCCTGCCCACGCCCAGATCCCCGAGCTGGGCGACGAGCTCGTAGCCGTGGACCGGCGCTTCGGCCACGAGCAGCAGCAGGCAGGCCCGCAGGTAGCCGCGAGGCAGGCCGTCGTCACGACCGTGCGAACGCGTCGGGCTCTTCGTCGCCTCCGATCTCGACGGCTCCAGAGGTCCCTCACGACGGGCCAGGTCCCGCTCGGCCGCCCGCGCGCTCATGAGTTAGGTCTACCTAAGAATCGGTATTAGGTCAACCGTACATCCAGGCGACGTCTCCCTACGGAGGCCGACCAGGTGCGGCGCGCCGCCCGCGCCGGCAGGCTCCTGCTACGGCGTGTAGCGGAAGACGTAGAGGCCGTGGTCGCGGTCGCTGGCCAGGACGTACTCCGTGCCGTGCTCGTCGTGCCACACCTCGACGCCCCAGAAGTTGTTGCCACCCTCGTCGATGAAGGCGCCGACCTCCTGGATCCCGCCGCGGCCGTAGCGGACCACCCGCAGGCCCGCCGCGTAGTAGGAGATGTAGGCCAGTCCGGTCTCGGAGGCCATGGCCACCTCGTGCACGGACAGATCGCCGAAGCCCACCGCGTAGGCCTCGTCCTGGGACTCGGGCACGGCGTAGGTGTCGATGGAGGTGATGGAGCCGGGCCGGCCCCGCTGGTTCGGGATGTCCGTGGCGAAGAGGCGCACGTAGCCCCAACCGTCGAAGACCGCCTCGATGGTGGTGGAGGCGACCGGCGAGCCCGGGGCGGGCGACGCCGTGGTGCAGGCGTTCGCCGCCGTCACCCCGGCGACGCCGAGGAGTTGAAGCCCGGCGAGGCGGTTGGTGAACACGTAGGGGATGTCCCCCTCGGCGAGCATGGTGACCCCGGACATGCAATCGGCGCGGACGGCGTTGAACACGATCCCTGCGGAGTAGCCGGCCGCCTCGATGTTGTCGAGCTTCTGCTGGAACGAGCAGATGCCACGCTCCACCAGGGCGATACCCGTCCCGGCCGGGAGGCTGGTGCAGGCGAGGCCCACGTACGTCGGGACACCGTCGATCGTCGTGTCGGCGTCGACGGGCGGAGTGGCGCTGGCCGACGTGGCCGTGTACCCGGTCCCGGCGTAGGGGCCGGAGGTGATCGTGGCGACCACCCGGTACGGGTTGAAGTCCTCGTCGGTGGCGAGCAGGAACTTCTTGTTGGGGGACAGCTCCGACTGGTGGGCGTTCCCCTCGGGGGAGATGGCGTGGCCGCGGGCCAGCCGCTCCTCGTCGAGGGCGGGGTAATCGCTGTCGGCGATGAGCTGCACCCGGTCCTCACGGGGGTCGGTGACGTCCAGGAGGACGTAGCCGCCGTCCCAGTAGCTGACGTTCATCACGTAACGCTGGCCGATCTTCTGGACCATCATGTCGTGGCTGAACGAGGCGGTCAGGTTGGGCGGTGTGGCCTGGTCGACGTCGAAGGGCGGCTCGTCGAGGTTGAGGTCGTCGTTGACGAGCACCGGATGGAACGGGTCGGTGATGTCGAGGATGTCGACGTCGGTGACCTCCTCGTCGTCCACCAGCGCGACGTAGGTCCTCTTGTCGAACACGTTGGTCCACGCCCTCATGCTGTGGGTCTGGTTCGGTCCCGCGTCGAGACCGCCCACGAGGTCACCGGCGTGACGCTTCACCGGTTGCGGGTCGGTGGGGTCGGTCACGTCCCACATGGAGATCCCGCCCTTCTGCATCACGTCGGGCGGGGCGGGGCCGGCCGGGCAGGTCTCGTTCTGGTGGATGAGCAGGTCGCCGCGGAAGTGCTGGTTGTCCATGGGGATGACCTGGATGCCCTCCCCCGCGTACGAGCCCACCGTGGTGGGGATGAAGGCGTCGGTGAGCTCGAACGGCGCCGCGGGGTCGGAGATGTCCATCACGTGGACGCCGGCCTGCTCGCAGGTCGGTTCGCGGAACGCGGTCAGGTACGCATGGTCGCCGTGGGCGAACACGTCGGCGACCCGGCCCTCGTTGCCCGCTCCGCTCGGGTTGGTCACCGCCGCCTTGCCGACGAGGGTCACGTTCCGCCGCACCGGCGGGAGGTGGCCCTCCATCGTCCCGTGCTGGAGGTCGCCCGGTCGGGCCACCCCCTCTCCGGGGAACGTCTCCAACGAGCCGGCGGGGTCGGGGTGGTCGGGGTGGGCGCCGGCCGCACCGGGCAGGAGCAACGAGACGCACACGACAAGGACGAGAGAAAGGCGCCGGACGGTCAGCATTTGCAGATCCTCTCCTGACGGGCGGGACGACGCACGAGACGGCGGAAGGCGGCTGTGCCGAGCTTCGGCCCGAAGCCGGCGGCACGGTAGGGCGGACCGGCGCGTGCTGCCCCCTTTCCACGGTGTCACCCCTGGATACCGCTGGAAGGAAACCCCCGTCAAGGATGAAATCCGTCGGGGAGGGCGAACCGGGCTCGAGCGGCGGCCTGGGACGACGCGCTGGGTGGGAGCTGCTCGGGCGCCCGGCGCGCCCCTAGAAACGACGTCGCGCGCGACGTACTCTTCTGACCGCGGCGGGTTCGCACATCCGGAGGAGGGTGGCATGGCGACCAGCGATATCCACCGCGAGCTGCACGACCTGTTCAACCGGCGAGAGTTCGAAGCGCTCCGCCAGCGGGTCCGGGCCGACGCGGTCTACGTGGACCATCCGAGGGCCATCTCCGTCAAGGGCCCCGACGAGTTCGTGTCGTGGCTCCAGGGCTGGACGACGGCCATGTCGGACGCCCGGTGCGACGACGCCCGGTACCTCGATGCCGGCGACACGAGCGTCGCCCGCTTCGTGGGCCGGGGGCGCAACGACGGTCCGCTCGGTCCGTTCCCGCCATCGAACCAGCAGCTCGCGTTCGACATCTGCGAGATCCTGACGTACGACGCCGACGGCATGGTGACCGCCGGCGAGCTGTACTACGACCAGGCGACCATCCTCACCCAGATGGGGGTCGAGCTACCCATGCCCGCCTGACGGCGGGCAAACCGGGGTGCGTCCCTCCCTCTACGCCCGGTCGACGGCTCGTAGTCCTCGCTCGGGTGTCCAGAATTCGACCACGAGCCCGGTGGCCTCGGCGTCGAGTCGGGTGATGACGACCTCGGTGACGTCGGCGACGAACATCTCGCCGTCCGGTTGGTCTCTCGCCTCGTCCGTGGCCGGCCCGACGGGGATGGCTCGTCCCGCGATCTTCGCCTCTCCCGGCCAGTCGCGCTCCTTCCCCTCCTCGGGGTGGAAGGTAGGGCCGTGCAGAGCGAACCGGGGATCCCGTCGGAGGTCCGCGCCCTTGCGGGCGCCGGTCATCGAACCGAAGCGAAGGACCCCGTCGGCGAACTCGCACTCGATGCCCGAGATGCGCGGCGAGCCGTCCTTGCGCAGCGTCGCGATCGTCTTGTGGCGACCGGCGTCGAACAGCCGCCGCACCCGCCGGGCGAACACCGGTTCAGCCTCCTCGACCGCCCTCCACGCCGGCACGGCGGCGCATCGTACAGGCAAGCCGAACGGGCGCCGGCGAGGCGACCGCCGATCGGCTCGTCGAGCGGCGAGGGGTGGGACGCCGGCATCGCGGTGTCACGTTGCCCGCGGTCGCTCGCCGCGCTCGCTCGCGGCGGCTGACCGGGCCGCCGCCCCGGCACTCGGCGACGCGCTCCGTAGCCCTCGCTGCGGCGTCCCCGGCGTCGTGGTGGTACGCGGCCAGCCCCGGTTCGCCGTTGGCTATGGCCGCCCCGGCGAACACTCGGTGGAGCCTCGCACTGCGGCGGCGCCGAGCTCTGCTCCCCAGGCCCGCGCCCGGTCGAGCTCACCGTCGAGCAGCGGGCCCTTCGTCCCGTCGACGAAGAAGCTGGCGGCGGGCGCCACGATCGGGAACCCCAGGCGGCGAAGGCGCCTGACCGCCGCCTTGGCCGCGGAGCCCGGGAGCCGCGGCTTGGCGACGCGTGTGTCGAACGCGGCGGCGACGACCCGGCGCGAGCCGGCGTCGACGGCGTCGACGGCGTCGAGCCACTCCCGGATCCCGACCACCGTGGAGACGAGGGGCCCCGACGCCTGCCGGGCGGCGTCGGCACGCGTGCCGGCACGGCTCAGGCCGAGCGCGTGCGTGGGCCCACCGACGACGAGCAGCACCACGTCGTCTCCCGGCACCGAGGGCGTCGTACCCACCTCCACCGTCTCGACCGGGAGCCGTGACGACACACCGTCGGCGACGGCGCGGGCGACGTCCCGCGTGTTCCCGAACATCGACTCGAACACCACCAGTGCGCGCATCTGGGCCTCCTCGTCGTCGTGATCTCGGACGGCTGCCGTCGTCAGGGCCTCGACCCCGCGCCTCGGCCGAGTGAGGATGGGCCGAGTGCGAGAACCATGGAGCCTTCATCCCTTCGTTTCCGTCGTGCCTTTGGGAAAGGACCCTCAGCCGGGGTCGCGGTGCGTAGGGCCGTTCGGCCTCGCTTCGTGAGGACGATCGGCCATCGGTCGCTCCCCCTCCCGCTTACCACGGCGTTGGGCGTCACCGCTCGCTGCCTGTTGGCGGAGGGGTCGGACGAGCGAACGCGTCCGGGATCGCCAGCTACCGGTCGGGTCGGCGGGCCGCTGCGGAGTCCAGGAAGGGGTCATTACCGTGCGCACGCGGGGTGCCGATGATCCGCGATTTCGCCGAGGGCGACCGCCGTCCGCCAGCGCCTTGGTCGGGGGTGACTCCGGTCGTCGACCCCGTCATCGTTCGGGGCCGATGAGATGACAGACGCGCGTCGGTGTCGCAATCCTTGGGGTCGAGATGGGCGGCACGCTCGACCAAGCGGGTGAGCTCGCGTCCCAGGGTCCTCAGCTGCGCGGCGGTACGCTCCACCTCGTTGGCTCGGGTGCGCAGGAGCGCCAGCACGTGTCCGCACCGTGGCTGGCCGTCGTCCGCGAGGGCGATGCCGCGGATCTCCCCCAAGGACAGGCCCACGGCCTGCGCTGAGCGGATGAAGCGCAGGCGGTCGAGGACGTGCTCGTCGTAGCCCCGGTACCCCGATGGTCCCCAGGTGGGCGGGCGAGCACGCCGATGTCCTCGTAGTAGCGCAAGGTCTTGGCGTTGAAGCCGGAGCGCCGGGGCCACCTCCCCGATCAGCATGCGTCTTGGCCTTCCAGTGGAACCGCCGACGATGCCGCCGCGGCCGGTATGGCAGGGTCGCCAGCCTCGAGCTCCTCGGATGCGGAGCCCACCTCGTCGAGGCCCTGCCCCGCCACGAGTTCGACGAGGAGCACCTGCCCGATGCCCTTTATCTGGCGCTCAAGTGCTTGAGCCCCGAGCGCGCCGCGGTGCTCGATCGGGCGCGGCCGGTCGTCGTGTACTGCTGGGACGCCCGGTGAGACTTGAGCCCCCGGTCGCGTGGCACCTCGAGCGATTCGGCTTCGACATCTACGACCACGCGGCGGCAAGGCGCACTGCTGGCGGCCGGGATGCCGACCGTGGGCGCCGGGCCGGGCGAGCGCCGGGCATTGGAGGTGGCCGATCGCGAACCGCTCACCTGCGCTCCCGACGCCGCCGTGAGCACGCTTCCCGGGACGGCATCGGTGGTCAACGATCAGCGGGTGGTTCTCGGCCGGTCCGCCCCGGCGATCACCCGGCCATGGCACGGGCGGAACAGGTCATGGAGCCGGGGCCGGCGACGGTGCGCGCCCGTGAACCACTCGACGCGCTCTTGGAGCGGATGGCGGCCCGAGATGTCGATGAGATCGTGGCCACCATGCCGGAAGCTCGACTGCCGGGTGTGGTGCGCCGGGCCTGGGGGAAACGGAGGAAGTCGAGCGCAGCGGGGACACGGGCGACTGTCTTCGATCTCCCTTGCGAGAGCGCCAGGAAGTCGTCAACGGCGGGACCGACTAGGGCGCGCATCTGAAAGTGCGGGAGTCGAGCGGGTCGGCGGACCGAGCTGGCTCCTACTTCAAGGGACACCGAAGTGGCACCTCGCCGGCCTGGCCCCCGGGCCGGGGTTCCGCATCACCGTGTGCCACTACCAGGCCGGGGCCTCGAGGGACTGCGCGTGGACTACCGGGGGTGACCAGCGATCCCGGTCTGCAGGTCCAGCGTCGGGAACACCCTCCCGCGCCCTACCGGGCGGAGACCAGGGCGGCGACGGTGACGCGCTTGTCGGCGGCCGAGCCCAAGAAGCGGGCGTCGCCGAACGAGAACACGCCGCCGTCGGAGGCCACGAACCGGTAGCCGGCGCCCGACGGCGTCGGCACCATGGCGGTGATGGGCTGGTTCAGCGCGATGGCTCCCGTCGAGCCGAAGAACCTGGCATCACCGAACGCGAAGACACCGCCGTCGGAGGCGACGAGCCAGTAGCCGCTGCCGCCCCGGGTCGACGCCATGCCGACGACCGGTTTGTTCAGCTTGATGGCTCCCGTCGAGCCGACGAACCTGGCGTCACCAAACGCGAAGATGCCGCCGTCGGAGGCGACGAGCCAGTAGCCGTTCCCCGATGGGGTGGACGCCATCCCCACGATGGGCTGGTTCAGCTTGATGGCGCCGGTCGAGCCCAAGAAGCGGGCGTCGCCGAAGGCGAAGATGCCGCCGTCCGACGCGACCAGCCAGTAACCGCCGCCCGAGGGCGTGGCGGCGATGCCCACGATGGGCCGGGCGAGCGTCAACCCGGCGGCGGTCCCGAGGAACGGGGCGAAGCCGATTGTGTACACCGAGCCGTTCGACGTGACCGCCCACGTGCCGGTGCCGTGGGGCGTGGCGGCGGCCCCGACCACGGGCCGGGCCGGGTCGACGGGCAGCGGGCCGGTGGAGCCGGTGGCGCCGCCCTCGCCGAACACGAACGTCTGCCCGTCGGCCCCCACCAGGCGGTAGCCCCCCGGCGCGCTCACCGTGGTCGCGGAGGGCGGTGGAGGTTGCGGTGGCGTCGTCGTGGTGGTCGTCGCCGCCGGCGCCGTGAGGCCGAACGGGGTCAGCGCGATCGACATCGACTCGAGCGAGCGGTTCCCGACGGCGTCGAACGCCGAGACCGTGTAGATCTGCAGCACGCCGTTGGTGAGGCCGGTGTCGGTGTACGCCGGCGAGGTGGTGGTGGCGATCGGCGTGCCGTTGCGCGACACCCGGTAGCCGGCCAGGTCGGCATCGCTCACCGCGAACCACGTCAGCGACGCCCGTCCGTCGCCCGGGATACCCGCCAGCCCGAACGGGATGGCGGGCGGCGTCATGTCCGCCGCCGGCGCCGACGCCGCCGTCAGGAACGCGCTGTTCGCGGTGTTCCACCTCGTCGCCAGGTAGCTGCCCGTCGGCGGGGCGGTCGAGAAGTAGTCGTCGTTGTTGCAGTCGAGCAGCTTCTCCTGGGTGCTCGGGCACACGTAAGACAGGATGGTCGACGGCTCGTCCATGTAGCACATTCGGTCGTACTCGTCGCTGCAGTGGAAGCCGGAGGTGGCGTTCGGGGCGGACCGCTGGACGCCGCCCAGCATGTGGACCAGCTCGTGGGCCTCGACGGAGTTGCTCCGGCCCCAGCACCCGCTGTCGACGCGGCCGACCAGCGGGCTCGCCCACGCTACGCCGTTGTTGTGGTTCTCCTGGCCCGGGCGGTCGTCGGCGTAGATGCCGGCGATCCCGCAGTAGACGTTGGCGTCGGTCCACACCAGGTACTTGCGGTCGGCCCGGTTGAATCCCTTGGCGTACAGCTCGTCCTCGGTGTCGGACAGCGAGTCGTCGCCCGAGGGTGAGAGCACGACCTTGGTGACCGACAGGCTGCAGTCCGGGTTGGTCACCCAGCGGACGTGGCGCACGCCACCGGTCTGCGCCGCGCTGGCGTTGAACACGCCGTCCACCGTGGTCGCCCACTGCGGGATGAGCGGGGCGATGCTCGCGAAGCGGTCGGCCTTGTCGCTGGCCACCGCGTAGATGGCCTGCACCCGCCTCCCCGACGTGCCGTCGTCGATGCACAGGATGGAGCCGGCACCCTCCTGGGCGACGCTCGACGGCTCCTCGGCGGCGAGGGCGGCGAGCGATCGCGGCCGGGTGACGTCCACGCCGGCGGGCGCCGGGTCGGGGCCGTGGGTGCAGCGCCCGCTGCCCGGGCCGCCCACCTCGAAGCCGTTGCCGCACGGCCCGGCCGGGTCGGCGGGGCGCAGCCCGCGGTAGACGAGCCCCCGCCCGGCGTCGTCGGCGGGGACGGCGGCGCGGCCGGGGACTCCCACGGCGGCCGACGGAGCGACCCCGACGGTGGCGAGCATCACGCAGATCGTGACGGCGAGGACGCCGAGCCTTCCCATCCGTACCTCCAGGGCCACGGACAGGCGTCGGCATCCCGGACAGCCGGGTTGAGTGGGCGATCGACGCGAGCGCGTACATCGGGGACGTTCCCGCTTGTTTCGGCTCCCCAGCGGCGCACCGGGTGTGCCGGCCGTGGCGAGGACCTCGACGACGTCGGAACAGGACGTCGTCGTCGCGATGCCGGCGCCGGGCCCCCGTCCGTTCAATCGGCTGCACGACGGCGGCCAGGGTCGCGACAACCGCTACGACCGCGATCTCCAACGGGGAGGAGATGAATACCGCGGTGCCTCGATCGTCACGACGATGTTGGGGCGCAGCGGAGGTGCGTGGGGCGGCGTCGCGAGCGCGTCGGTGGCCGGTTGGAAGGCATCACCCGACGAGCACCGGAGGGCGGGCTGTCGCAGCCGGTGAAGTCGCTCCTAATGGCGGTCACGTCGCTCGCCCCGATGGTCACTCCCAGGGTGGCGAGGAGCGGGCTGAGGATGGTGGTGTCCAGGTCGCCCATGACCGGACCGAGGGCGGCGTAGGCACCGTTGACCACGTCGATGATCGGGACCGATAAGAGGCCCAGCACCGTGGGGTCGCCGTCCTGGCTGAAGCTGGTGAGCCCGGCGAGCCCGATGGGCACCGACCCCGCCCGCTTGCTGGCGGCCGTGGGCCAGAACTCGTCGTCGTAGGAGAACGCCAGATCGGTGGCGGCCGGCGTCGTCTCCGGGATGCTTCCGGTGGTCGGGATGTCGAGCAGCGGCCCGGTGGCGTCGCTGACGCGCAGCGTGGCCGAGGCGTCGCCGGCGAAGGGCTTGGTGTCGACCCCCACCACGATCCCGCCGGCGGGGTCGGGGCAGGTGATCTGCTTCAGCGTCCCCTGCGCCCCCGCCGCCTCGAGGCTCAAGGGCAGAGCGCCGGTAAGCGTTGGGAGCACCAGCCCCGCCACGGTGATGGGCAGATCGAGGCGCGGGGTGACGGTGAGGCGCACCTGGGCGGTGCTGGCGGTCACTCCCGCCCTTCCCGCCACCCACACGGGGGGCTCGATCACCTGCAGGCTGAGGGCGGTGGTGGTCACCCCCGGCACGCTGACGCCGGCGTCGGCGATCGAGATGGTGTTGGTGCCGTTGGCCGCCATGGCGCTGGCCGTGAGCAGGTGGAAGGCGTTGATCTCGCCGTCCAGCACCGCGTCCCCGCCGGCCACGTCGAGCTTCATGAAACTGCCCAGCTTGAACCTGGTGGTGGTGGTGGACTGGGCCACGATGCCGTAGGGTCCGCCGTAGAGGCTGGCGTTGGAGTCGCCCTTGGCCGTCAAGGCGTCGGCGGTGGCCTGAGCCAGCTGGGCCAGGGTCAGATCGGCGTCGAGCAACTGCTCTGGCGTGCCCGCCGCCACACCCGCCTCGACAAGTTCGCCTCGCAGCTCACCGAGGGTGACATGGGAGCTGAGCAGTGCCTGCCAGCCCACGACGTCCGCGCTGCCTCCCATCATCTGGCCGAGCACGGCGTCGATCAGGGGCGCCTTGGTGGTGTCGACCGACGCCAGCGACGACCCGATCATCAAGCCGGCCCGCTTGGGGTCGTGGATCTTGGCCACCGCCCGGGCCTTCACCGCCCGGGTGCCGGGGGCGAAGATGTAGTCGACCACTGAGCCGACGGTGACCCGCACCGCCGAGGCCTCCACCCCGGCGCTGAAGTTGTTGGCGGCATCCACCGAGCCGACCTCGACGGCCAAGGAGTTGCCGACCACGGAGAGGTCGAACCCGTTCCTCGCTGCGGCCGCCTCGCCCACCGCCTGCGCGTTGGCCGGGTCGCGTGCCGCGTCGAGGGCGGCCATATCCGCAACCGACTGGACGCCGCGCTTTGCGAGCGCCTGGCGTCCGATGTCGACCGACAGCGCACAGGCGGCCATGGCGACGATCAGCCCGGGGACGGCCAGCATCAGCACTGCGCCCCGCTCGTCACCGCAGCGCTTGGTTCTGCGGAACCATGTTTTGTAACTGGTCACCGCGCCGACCTCCTTCCGCACCCGCTCCAACGGCCGCAACCCTCGGTCGCAGGAGTGTGAACGACCCGAGGACCGGCGCCGGAGCGGCACAGCCCTCTGGGGCAAGCCGCGAACGCGCCGACGACAACCGAACCCGATGTTCCGCCCACGCCGAGTGTCAAGGGATGCCACGCTCCGGCATCGTCGGCAGTTCGCGCCTGGGGCTTTATTGAAGTTGGGCTCCGCGTGGTGCAGCGCGTCACGCATCGTTGGCTCACTCGGCGGTGAACGTCAGATCTGGAGCGCCCAGCGCTCGGAGCGGGCCCCCGACCCGTTGAGGGACGGACCGGTCACCGGCAGGACCAGTCGGTGACGCCGTTCCAGGTGCGGCACATGGCGGATGTCGGCGCTGTGGAGCTCGAGCCGGCGCACCAGCGTGATCGGCGGTCGCCGGGTCGGCTCCCCCACGAGGCGCCGGAGTATGGTCCTTTGGATTCGATTCAGACCACGGCGGCCATGGTCGACATGCCTACACGTGAGCGGAACGCGCCAGCCCATCACTGACCCTTTGGGCGAGCAGTTCGCCCCGGTGCTCGCCGCCGCGCAGTGCGGAACGGGTTGGGCCGCGGAACGGCTGTGGCGATCCCTGGCGCCCGCCGTGACCGGTTACCTCAGGGTGCAGGGAGCCGCCGAGCCCGACGACGTCACCAGCGAGGTGTTCATCTCGGTGTTCCAGCGCATCGGCTCCTTCTCCGGCTCGGAGGCGCAGTTCCGCTCGTGGGTGTTCACCATCGCCCACCACCGCCTCGTCGACGAGCGCCGCCGGGCTCGCTCCCGCCCGCAGCGGTTCGTCCCCGAGCACGGTGTCGTCGAGGGTTCGCCGGCGGCGAGCGCCGAGCACGAGGCCGTGCGGCGCCTGAGCGACGACGCCGTACGCCAGATCTGCGAGCGGCTGGTGCCCGACCAGCGCGACGTGGTCGTCCTTCGCGTCCTCGGCCGCCTGACGGTCGAGGAGGTGGCGGAGGTGGTGGGCAAGTCCCCCGGCGCCGTCAAGGCCCTCCAGCGCCGCGGCTTCGCCGCCCTCCGGAGAATTTTCGAGCGCGAGGGCGTACCCCTGTGAGCTCGGGATCCGATCACGACGCTGAGATGTTCCAACGCACCCCCATCGACGACGCCGCCATCGAGGCGCTCTGCACCGGCGGCGACGCCGGCGCCGAGCTCGCCGAGCTGGCGGTGTTCACCGACGAGCTGTACGGCCGAGGCGCCGGGTCGGTCCCGACGCCCTCGGTGGCACTGGCGGCGATGCTGGCGGAGGGCTTCTTCACCGAAAAGGGCGACCTGCCGGCGACGGCAGCGAGCAACGTCCCCGGGCCTGCGCCGCAGGCGGCCGGACTACCGAAGTGGAGGAAGAGAAAGATGATTGGTGAGTTCCTTGCAGGGTTGAGCGTGGCCGCCAAGGCGACGTTCGGCATTTCCATGGCGGCGGCCAGCGTGACCGCCGCCGGGGCGGCGGGCGTCCTGCCCGACCCGGCCCAGAACGCGGTGTCGGCCGCCGTCGAGGCGATGACGCCGTTCTCGTTCCCGGACAAGGCCTCTGACAAGGCTGACTTCGGCGGGCGGGTGAGCACCGACGCCACCGACGGGGGCGTCGACGGCGAGGTGATCAGCGAGGAGGCCAAGGAGAACGGCGAAGCGAACCGTGCCGACGACGCCGGCCGCCCCGAGGCCCCCGGCCAGACCGGCCTCGACAAGGCCAACGAGACCCCGGCCGCCGGCCGCGTCCCCACGTCGGTCCCCGCCGGCAAGCCGGCGACGGCACCGAGCGCGCCGACCGGCACCGGCTCGCAGAGCTCCACCGGCCTCGACACCGCCGGCGACACGCCGGCCGCCGGGTACACGCCCGAGTCGGTACCGGCGGGCCCTCCGGCCACCACGCCGCCCGCGGACGCCGGCTCGCAGAGCTCGACGGGCACCGACACCGCCGGCGACACCCCCGCCGTCGCTTACACGCCCGAGTCGGTCCCGCCGGCCTCTGGCGGTCGTCCGTAGTCATCTCCTGATCGAAGTACAGGAGGCCCGCAGCCCTGTGCTGCGGGCCTCCTCGCGTGTACGCCCGGCAGTTCCGGTGATGAGGTGTGACGGCCGCCGGAGCGACGATCCGAGCACGCCGTCGATCTTGATGCCGGCGAAGGAACCGGCCTGGCGGCGCCGCGGGGCCTGGCGGACTCGGCCCGCTCTTCGGCCACATGCGCTGCGAACCTACGCTTCACGTGCGAGTCGTCGATGAGGATGAAGTCTCAGGGCCGGGACAGGCCCGCGCTTGGTGCCGCGTGGGCGACGACGACACGGCGGAGCGCCGCAGTGTCGGCGGGATCACCCGAGAAGGACGTCGCGACTGCGGTGGATCGTCTCGTCGAGGTCGGCGGGTGTCGCCCGGTCCTGCTCACGCGAGCCCACTCACGGCGTACCGGGCCGGCGTGACGGCCACGAAGGCGGCCGCTAGGCCGGCGGTGAGGACGGCGTCATCGACGGCCGCCGCCGCCGCCGCCCGTCCGGCTCCGGTGTCCGGGAACAGCAGTCCGGTGGCGGTACCCGTATGGGCCACGTTCAACCCCAGCGCGCCGAGCCTCCCGACGTGCGCCGCGGTCCGCTCCACGATCGGGTCGGCCGCCCGGGAGCTGCGCCGCGCCGAGGTTCGGGCCGCGGCCACGAAGGGCGCCGGGTCGCGGTCCCTGACCCCGGACTCGAGGAGGTGGAGCAGGTCGTCGTCGGCGACCGGCCGGTCACGTGACGCGGCCCGGGCGGGGGTGGTCGCATAGGCGACGGGTACGAGGACGGCCACCGTGAACGTCGGTGACCAGTCCCAGCGGCAGAGGATGCCGCCGCGACGGCGGGAGGCGACGACGCCCTCGTGCATCACCGGGTCGCTCGGCTCGATGGCTCCCGCCAGTGCAGCGAGCTCGTCGGCGGCGAACGAGCGCCCGAAGGCGGCGGCCACGGCCCGCGCCGTGGCGACGATGTCGGCGCTGGACGAGCCGAGGCCCTTGGCGACGGGAAGGTCGCTCGACCGCTCCACCCGCACCAGGTGCGGTCCCACGTCGAGAACGTCCAGCGCAGCCTCGGCGGCGCGGGTCGCCTTGGTGCACCACGCCGGCAGGCCCCGCACCTCCGACCGGTCGGCTGGCTCGACGTGCACGACCACCCGGGCGCCCCGGTCGATGGGCAGTGACACCTGGAACTCGGTGCCGTCGGCAAGGACGCCCTGCACCAGCTCTCCGCAGGTCCCCGGCGCCCACCCCTCACCGCAGCGGATCACGGGCGCACCATCGCGGCGGGATCCCGCACGGCAACGTGCCCAGGGACGAGCCTCCCGGGCGGTGCCAGGTCACCCCTCCTTCTCCACCACGCCGGCGGCGTCGAAGGTGGCCATCCCTCCCAGGATGCGGGCCGCCGCCTGCACCATGGGCAGGGCCAGCACGGCGCCGGTGCCTTCGCCGAGCCGCAGGCCGAGGTCGAGCAGGGGCTCGAGGTCGAGGTGGGCGAGGGCGACGGTGGCACCCGGCTCCACGGAGCGGTGCCCGGCGATGCACCAGGGCAGCACCGTCGGGGCGATGCGGGAGGCGGTGAGGAGCGCGGCCATGGCGATCACGCCGTCGGTGACCATCGGCACCCCGGCCGCCGCGCCACCGAGGATGAAGCCCGCCAGCCCGGCGATCTCGAAGCCGCCCACTTCGGCCAGCACGGCGAGCGGCCCGTCGCCGGGGCCCACCCGGGTCAGCGCCCGCTCGATCACCGCCACCTTGCGGGCCAGGGTCGGGTCGTCGATTCCGGTACCCCTCCCGGTCACCTCGGCCGCCGGGCGACCGGTGAAGGCGGCGATCAGGGCGGCCGAAGGCGTGGTGTTGCCGATGCCCATGTCGCCGGTGACGAGGCAGCGGGCACCCCGCTCGACGAGAAGGCGGGCGACGCCGATGCCGGCGGCCACCGCCTGGCCGGCCTCGGCCACCGTCATGGCCGGCCCGTCCGCCAGGTCCCAGGTGGCCGCCCGGACCTTGCGGTCGAGCAACCCGGGGTGAGCCGGGAGGATGCCGGCCACGCCCATGTCGACGACCACCACCTCGGCGCCCACCTGGCCGGCCAGCACGTTTATTGCCGCGCCGCCGGCCAGGAAGTTGGCGACCATCTGGCCGGTGACCTCCTGGGGCCATTGGGTCACCCCCTGGGCGAGCACCCCGTGGTCGCCGGCGAACACGGCCACCGCCGCCGGATGGGGCACGGGGGGAGGCACCTCCCCGGCCAGCGCCGCCAGGCGGATGCCGAGGGATTCGAGCCGGCCGAGGGCGCCGCGTGGCTTGGTCAGCCGGTCCTGCAGCTCGGTGGCCGCCCGCTCCGCTTCGACGTCGACCGGCCGGATGGCCACCACGGCGTCGGCGATGACCTCGCTGGTCACTCGGTCGATCCACGCCATGACCGCAGCCATCACCGGACCGTCGCCGATCGGGGCGAAGGGCATGCCGGCGGCTGCGGCGGCGGTGACGTCGATGTCGCGGTCGCCGACGTACAGCACCCGAGCCGGGTCGGCGACGCCGAGGCGCTCGAGGGCGAGATGGAGCACCGCCGGATCCGGCTTGTCGGCGCCGGCGTCGGACGACGTGGCGATGACCGGCAGGAGATCGGCCAGCCCGCTCGGGACGAGCAGGGCCCGGACCTCGGCCTCGGGCATGACCGCCGTGTTGGTGGCGGCGCCGATGGCGAGGCCGGCGGCGGCCAGGGCGCTCAGGTCGTCGACCGCCCCGCGGCGGACCTCGACCACGAGGTCACCGACGGGGGTGCCGGGGTCAGCCTCGGTGACGAGGGTGCCGCCGATGTCGAACACGACGGCGTCGAGCAGGGCCTTCATGGCAGTACCGCCTGGAGGGCGCCGCTCAGGGCGCCGGTGGTCAGCTCGGGCAGGGCGAGGTAGCGGGCGCCCATGGCCTCGGCCAGGCCGCGCGCCAGGCCGAGGCGGGTCCGTCCGTCCTCGGCGTCGATGACGACGGCGTCGAGGCCACGCGAGGCGATGGATGCCGCCACCCGGTGGGCGGCGGCCAACGGATCGTCGGCGCCGGGCGGTGCGGCTGTGGCCCGGCCGTCGGAGACCAGCACGAGCAGGGGCCGGTGGGCCCCTCCGGCCGCCGCCGTGCACACACCGAGGGCGGCCTCGAGCCCGGCGGCCAGCGGGGTGCGACCCCCGGTGACCACGTCGGCCAGCCGCGCCGAGGCGACCTCGACGCTGCTGGTCGGCCGGAGCACCACCTCGGCGCCCTCGCCACCGAAGGCGACGAGGGCCACGCGGTCGCGGCGCTGGTAGGCGTCGAGCAACAGGGACACCACGGCGCCCTTGACCGCCTCCATACGCCGGGCCGCGCCCATCGAGCCGGAGGCGTCGACCGTCAGCACGAGCAGGTTGCCGGCCCGCTGCTCGCGCACCGCCTCGCGCAGGTCGCCGGCCTCGGTGGCGGCCGGGCCGCCGCCGACGGCGACTCGTTCGGCGGTGGCGCGCAGCGTGGCCCCGACGGCGACCGACGTCGGTGGGCCGCCGGGCACGCGGCTGCCCACGAGGCGGCCCCGGGGCCCCTCGACGGTGGAACGGCGACCGCCGGCCTCGTGGTCGGACCGTGTCCGGGCCGCCCGCACGGCGACCACCCGGCCCGGGGCGTCCGCCTCGGCCCGCCTCCCGGCTGCGCCATCACCGTCCGGGCCGCGACGGCCGTCACCGCCACCGTCCCGGCTCTCGACGTTGCTCGGGTCGCGCGGGTCGCGCTGGTCTGGCGGGGGGTCGTGGAGGGCGTCGTCGATCGCCTGCTGGTCGACGCCGGGCTGGTCGAAGGGGGAGCGCCGGCGCCGGTGGGCCAGTGCCAGGGGGGCGACTCGCCGTACGTGCTCCTCGGTGGCGGTGGCCTCGCCGTCCCAGCCGGCCAGGGCGGTGGCTGCCCGGCAGATCACCAGGTCGGCCCGCAGGCCCTCGGCCCCCACCGACGCGCACAGCGCCGAGATGCGGGTGAGCAGGCCGGGGGCCAGGTCGGCGGGACGGTGGGCGGCCAGGCGGGCCCGCAGGCGGTCCTCCTCACCGGCCCAGGCGGAGGCGAAGGCGGCCGGGTCGGCGTCGAAGGCGAGGCGCCGGCGCACCGCCTCGGCCCGCTCGTCTGGATCGGCGCTGGTGGCCACGTCGACGGCCAGGCCGAAGCGGTCGAGCAGCTGGGGCCGCAGGTCGCCCTCCTCGGGGTTCATCGACCCGGCCATCACGAACCGGGCCGGGTGCGACTCGGACAGGCCCTCCCGCTCGACCACGTTCACGCCGCTGACGGCGACGTCGAGGAGCACGTCGACCAGGTGGTCGGCCAGGAGGTTGACCTCGTCGACGTAGAGCACGCCGCCGTCCACGTCGGCCAGCAGTCCGGGCCGGAAGAGGCGGCGGCCCTCCCCGAGGGCGGCGGCCACGTCGAGGCTGCCGATGAGGCGGTCCTCGGTGGCCCCGAGGGGCAGCTCGACGAACGGGGCCCGGCCGGGCAGCAGGGTGGCGAGGCCCCGGGCCAGCGTGGTCTTGGCGCTGCCCTTCTGCCCCCGCAGGAGCACGCCGCCGATGCGGGGGTCCATGGCGTTGAGGAGCAGGGCCAGCTTGACGTCGTCGTGGCCGACGACGGCGCTGAACGGGAACCGCACACACCCGCCGGTCGTGTCGGTCGTGCTCATCGCGACTCCTCCCATCCCTCGGCCTCCAGCAGGGCGTCGCGCAGGGTGGCCAGCGCCCCGGCCGACGCGTCCCACAGGCCCCGCTCATCGGCTTCGAGGAGCTTCTCGGCGATCGAGCGCAGCGCCCACGGGTTCGACAGCTCGAAGAACTTGCGCACCTCGGGATCGGCCACGTAGGCGGCCGTCACCCGCTCGTACATCCAGTCCTCCACCACCTGGGCGGTGGCGTCGTAGCCGAACAAATAGTCGACGGTGGCGGCCAGCTCGAAGGCCCCCTTGTACCCGTGGCGCTGCATGGCGCCGATCCACTTCGGGTTGAGCACCCGGGTGCGCACCACCCGCGCCGCCTCCTCGGCCAGGCTGCGCACACGGGGCCGGGCGGGATCGGCCGAGTCGCCGAACCACGCCTTGGGCTGGGCGCCGGTGAGGGCGCGGATGGTCGCCACCATGCCGCCGTGGTCCTGGAGGTAGTCGTCGGAGTCGAAGATGTCGTGCTCACGGTTGTCCTGGTTCTTCACCGCCACCTCGATGGTCGAGAAGCGCCGGCGCATGGCGTCGACCGCCGGCACGCCCATCCCAGCCCGGCCGTAGGCGAAGCCGCCCCATGCCTCGTAGACGGCGGCCAGGTCGTCGTCGCTGCGCCAGTCCCCCGAGTCGAGGAGGGGCAGGATGCCCGAGCCGTACGCCCCCGGCTTGGCCCCGAAGATGCGGGGGTCGTCACCGAAGCCGGCCAGGCGGACGGCGTCGTCGAGCAGCTCGACGAGGTGGGGGAAGGCATCGCGGAAGAACCCGGAGATGCGCAGCACCACGTCCACCCGGGGCCGGCCCAGCTCGTCGTCAGGCACCAGCTCCAGGCCGGTCACCCGGCCCGACTCGGCCGCCCACACCGGGCGCACCCCGAGCAGGGCGAGGGCCTCGGCCACGTCGTCGCCCATGGTGCGCATGGCCGCCGTGCCCCACACCACCAGTCCCACGGTGGCGGGCGGGCGGCCCTCCTCTTGCATGTGGCGCTCGATCAGCTTGTCCGCCAGCGCGGTGCCCACCTCGTAGGCCAGCGGCGACGGCAGGGCCTTGGGGTCGACCGAGTAGAAGTTGCGGCCGGTGGGCAGCACGTGGGCCATCCCCCGTGTGGGGGCGCCGCTCGGGCCGGCGGGCACGAAGCGGCCGTCGAGGGCGGCGGCGATGCCGGCCAGCTCGTCGGTGGTGCGGGCCAGGGCGGGCACGAGGCGGTCACACACCCAGCGCAGGGTCGGGTGGTCGCCGTCGTAGGCCCACCCGGCGGTCTGGAGGCCGGCCAGCACGGCGCGGTTGTCCGCCTCGGCCCGGTCGACCTCGTCCCGCGGCGCGTCCGGGGCCAGCTCGGCCCGCAGCGACGGGACGGCGCCCTGGGGCAGCCGGGTGAGGGCGAGCACGAGGTCCAGCTCCGCCTCTCCCGCCGGAGGGGAGCCCAGCACGTGGAGGCCGCCGCGGATCTGGGCGTCCTTGAGCTCGCACAGGTAGCCGTCGACGTGGAGCACGAGGTCGTCGAACGCGTCGCCCTCGGGGGCGGCGCCCAGCCCGAGGTCGCGGTGGATCTCGGCCTCGACCAGCAGGTCCCACACCCGCCGGCGGATGGCCGGCAGCTTGGCCGGGTCGAGCGAGGCCACCCGGGCGTGCTCGTCGAGCAGGGCTTCCAGGCGGGCCGTGTCGTCGTAGGCCTCGGCCCTGGTCATGGGGGGCAGCAGGTGGTCGACGATGACGGCGTGGGCCCGACGCTTGGCCTGGGTCCCCTCGCCGGGGTCGTTCACCACGAAGGGGTAGACGAGGGGCATGTCGCCGAGGGCGGCGTCGGGGTAGCACCCGGCGGACAGGCCGAGGCCCTTGCCCGGCAGCCATTCCAGGGTCCCGTGCTTTCCGGCGTGGACCACGGCGTCGGCCCCCCAGCCGTCGTCGAGCCAGCGGTAGAAGGCCAGGTAGTGGTGGGTCGGGGCGAGGTCGGGCGAGTGGTAGATGGCGATCGGGTTCTCGCCGAAGCCGCGCGGCGGCTGCACGGTGACCAGCACGTGGCCGAGGTCGATGCCGGGGAAGACGAGCTCGTCGGTGGCGGCGTCGAGGTGGACGGAGCCGGGCGGGTCGCCCCACGCAGCCGTGAGATCCCCCTGCGTCGCCGCCGGCAGGGTGGCGAACCAGGCCGCGTAGCGACCGGCCGGCCAGCGGCCGGGTGCCTGGGCCAACTGGGCCTCGGTGAGCCAGTCGTTGTCGTAGACGAACCCGTCGAGCAGCTCGGCCATGAGGGCGTCGCCGTCAACCGGTATGCGGTCGACCCGGTACCCCCGGTCGCGCAGCGAGTGCAGCAGGGCGACCACGCTGGTCGGGGTGTCGAGGGCCACCGCGTTGCCGACCCGGCTGCGCTTGGTGGGGTAGGCGGACAAGACGACGGCGACGCGCCGCTCGCCCGCCGGGGTCCGCCGCAGCGACGCCTGCCGCACCGCCAGGCCGGCCACGCGGCCCACCCGGTCGGGCCGGGTGCGGTAGGCGGTGACGGGGGCGCCGAGGACGTCGGCGTCGTCCACCGTCTCCTTGAACGAGAACGGCACGGCGACGATGCGGCCGTCGAACTCGGGGATGGCCACCTGCATGGCCACGTCGACCGGCGCCAGGCCGGCGCTGCCCGCCTCCCACGCCGCCGAGGTCCCCGTGGACGCTATGGCCTGGACGACGGGCACGTCGAGGGCGGCCAGTGCGGAGGCATCCCACTCCTCGCCGCGGGTCGAGCCCATGGCCAGCACGGTGGTGATCACCGCGTCGACCCCCCGCTCGGCCAGCAGCTCGAGGGCCCGCACCCGCCCGTCGCCATCCGGGCGCAGCGAGTAGCACCACACCGGGAGGGCGTTGGCGCCGCGGGCCTCGACGGCGGTGGCCAGGTCGGTGACGAAGGTGGTGTTCCCGGCCAGCAGATGGGCCCGGTAGAACACGATGGCGACGGTCGGCCGCGACGGGTCGACGGGCCGTGCGGCCCCGTCGCCCTCGCCCAGCACGCCCTCGGACGGGACCGGCCGCGGCGCCTCGAACCCGAAGCCGTGGCGCAGGACGGTGTCGGCCGCGAAGCGCAGCAGGTGCTCGATGTTGTCGAGCCCGCCGTGCACCAGATAGGCGAACGCCTGGGCCAGGGTGCCGCCCGGCACCGTCGACAGACCGGCCAGCTCGGCGTCGGGCACCGCCTCGCCCCCGAAGGCCAAGAGGGGGATGCCTTCGGCCACGCACCGGCGGCGCAGCTCGTCGAGGGGGCTCTCCCAGGCGCGGCGACCCCCGAGGAGGCGCACCAGTACCGCCTCCACGCCGTCGAGCGGCGGCGGCCGGTCGAGGGTGGCCGGGTTGGCCGCCCGGACGGCGGGGAAGCCGCCGGGCAGGGCTTCCACGATCGAGCGAAGGGCCAGGATCTCGGTGTCGGCGTTGGTGAGGACGAGGATCACGGGGAGCCGCTTTCGACGAGGGAGAAGAGGGCGGCGAGGTCGAGGTGGGCCTCGAGCAGGTCGGCCAGGCGGTCGAACTGCGCCTCGCGGGCGGCCGGGAAGGAGACGCCGGCGGGCACGAAGGTCTTGGAACGGCGGCGCCCGACCTCGGTGAGAAACGTGGCCCGGAAGCCGTCCTGCTCGAACAGGCCGTGGAGGGTGGTGCCGAGGACGCCGGCGTCGCCGAGGTCGACCGCCCCGTCCTCGTCCGTGCCGTGCACGTCGTCGAGGTGCACCCACGGCGCGGCACCGTCGCCCCGGCTCGTGATCCCGTGGTGGATCTCGTAGCCGGTTGCGTGACGGCCCATGGCCGTGCCCCGCCGCTGGCGGGTGACCTTGTCGGGCCCGAAGGTGGTGGCCACGTCGAGCCAGCCGAGGCCGGCCACCTCGCCCCGGCCCGACTCCACCTGGTCCTCGTCGGAGATGGTGCGCCCGAGCATCTGGTAGCCGCCGCAGATGCCGAGCACGAGCGCGCCCCGCTCCCGGCAGGCGGCGATGCCCAGGTCGAGCCCGCGCCCCCGCAGCCAGTCGAGGTCGGCGACGGTGGCCTTGGTGCCGGGGAGGATCACCAGGTCGGGGTCGCCGAGGGCGGCGGGCGAGTCGACCAGGCGGACGCCGACGCCCGGCTCGATGGCCAGGGCGTCGAGGTCGGTGAAGTTGGACAGGCGGGGGAAGGCGACGGCGGCCACGTCGAGGCTGTCGGCCACCGCCGGGCGGTCGGGCGCCGGGCGGTGGCCGGCCAGGGCGAGGGAGTCCTCGGCGTCGAGGGCCACGCCGTGCACGAAGGGCAGCACGCCGAGCGTGGGCACGCCGCAGCGCCGCTCCAGCTCGGCCAGGCCGTCGCCCAGGAGGGCCGGGTCGCCCCGGAACTTGTTGATCACGAACCCGCCCACCAGCCGGCGGTAGTGCTCCGGGAGGAGGGCGACGGTGCCGTGGAGGGCGGCGAACACGCCGCCACGGTCGATGTCGCCCACCACGATGGCGGGGAGGCCGGCCTCGGCCGCCACCCGCAGGTTCACGATGTCGTGGTCCAACAGGTTGATCTCGGCCGGGCTGCCGGCGCCCTCGGCCACGACCACGTCGAATCGGAAGCGAAGGTCGGCCAGGCAGTCGAGCACGGTGGCCAGCAGCTCCGGCTTGCGGTCGTGGTACTCGACGGCACTGAGGTGCCCGGCGGGGCGACCGAGCACCACCACCTGGCTGGTGCGCTCCCCCGTGGGCTTGAGCAGGATCGGGTTCATGGCCACCTCGGGCTCGGCGCCGGCAGCCAGCGCCTGCACGCCCTGGGCCCGGCCGATCTCGTGACCGCTCGGGGTGACATAGGAGTTGAGGGCCATGTTCTGGGCCTTGAAGGGGGCGACCTTCACGCCCCGCCGGGCCAGCAGTCGGCACAGGCCGGTGACGACGTGGCTCTTACCGGCGTCGCTGGTGGTGCCGCACACCATCAACCCGCCTCTCATGCCGTCGCCCTCATGCCGTCGCCTCCAGGGCGGCGGCGAGGCGATCGAGGCCGGCGTGGTCAGGGACGGCGACTCGGGCGTGGCCGGTCAGGCCGAAGGTGGCGCAGTCGCGCACCAGCACAGCGTGGGGCGCCAGGCGCGCCCGGAGCCCGCCGGCCCGGGCGCACAGCACCCAGTTGGCGTCGGAGGGCAGGGGGTCGAGGCCGTGGTCGGCGAGCAGGCCGGTGAGGTCGGCCCGCAGGCGGGCGACGGCGGCCGCCCAGCCTGCCAGATCGGCCCCTTCCAGGAGATCGGGCAGTGCCGCCGCGGCCAGGCCGTTCACCGACCAGTGGGGCTGGCGGTGCCGGAGCCGGTCGACGAGGTCGCCTTCGGGGCCCAGCACGTAGCCGAGGCGCAGGCCCGGGCAGGCGAAGAGCTTGGTGAGCGAGCCGACCACCACCGCGCCGTGCTCCGCGTCACCGCGAGTCCAGCGGCCGGTTGCCAGCGCGTAGAAGGCCTCGTCCCAGACCCCGGCGACCTCGTCGCCTGCGGCCAGCCGCCCGGTCGGGCTGTGGGGGTTCGACCGCCATCGGGGTTCGCCCGCGCCGCGCGGGTGGAGGGCGAACTCGGGCTCGACGACGTGGCCCCCCAACTCCGCCGCCACCAGCGCGATGGCTTCGGCCCCGCCGTTGGTGAGGAGCACCTGGCGTGGATCGACGCCGATGGCGCCGGCCAGTGCAGTGGTGGCGGCGGCCGGGTCGGGATAGCGGCCGAGGGCGTCGAGGTGGCGGGCCACCACGGGCCCGGGGTCGGGAGCCGCCGGGTTGAGGCTGGCCGACAGGTCGAGTACTTCGCCCGGGGCCACGCCCAGGGCCGCGGCCAGCCGGGCGCCGTCGCCGCCGTGGGGCCCGGGCGGGGGCATGGCGGCGCGGAGGACAGCGCTCACCGGGACGTCCACACGAGGCCGCCGCCGACCAACAGGGCAGCAAAGAGGATGGTGACGTGGCGGGAGAGCTGGACGCATCGGGCGATGTCGGCCGGCGCCGCCGGGCGGCCGCGGCCGAGGAACGGCCGGACCTCGTGGCGGTCGCCGTACCGGTTGGTCCCGCCGAGGCGGACCCCGAGGGCGGCGGCGAACGCCGCTTCGGCCACGCCGGAGTTGGGCGAGGGATGGCCACGGGCGTCCCGGTGGACCGTGTGCCACACCTCGCCGGCCCGCCGGGGGCGGGCGCCGGCCACCAGCGCCGCCGTCAGGCGCGCCGGCACGAGGTTGGCGGCGTCGTCCAGGCGGGCGCTTGCCCACCCGTAGCTGCCGTAGCGGTCGCCGCGGTGCCCCACCATGGCGTCGAGGGTGTTGACGGCCCGGTAGCCGAGGGCGCCGGGGGCTCCCAGGGCGACGGCCCAGAAGGCGGGCGCCACTACCGCGTCGACGGTGTTCTCGGCCACCGACTCGACGACGGCGCGGGCGATCTCGGCCTCGTCCAGCCCGGTGGGGTCGCGTCCGACGAGGGCGGGCAGAAGGGCCCGGCCCCGATCGAGGTCGCCGTCCTCCAACGCCCGCGCCACCTCGAGGGCGGTATCGCCGAGCGCCCTGCCGGCGACGGCGAAATAGGTGGTTACCGCGGTGGACCGCACCACCGCAGCGGTGCCGACGGCCAGCGCCACCCCGAGGCCGGCGTGGGCCACCCCATCCACCCGGGAGTCGCGGTAGAGCCGGCGCTCGGCGATGCGCATGATGGAGCCGAACGCGCGTACCGGGTGCGACCGCGCCGGAGGTTCTCCGAACAGCGCGTCGGCCGCCAGCCCGCCGGCCACGGCGAGGGCCCGGGTAGTCACCAGCGGGCCGACGCCACGAGCAGGCCGAGCGTCTCGGCCACCATCCCGGCCGCGCCCAGCACGTCGCCGGTGTAGCCACCGAGGCGCCGGTCAGCCAGCCAGAGCACGGCACCGGCCCCCAGCAGGCCACCGGCGACGGCCGCCAGCCCGGGCCCGATCCGCCACCAGGCGGCCAGCCCGGCGGCGGCGGCCAGCCCGACGCCACCGGCCACCGCCCCACCCGAGCGGGCGAAGCCGGAGGCCAGGCCCTCGGGGCGGGCGTAGCGCAGGGTGGCGATGGCAAGTGCCATCGCACTGCGGGAGAGGCACCACAGCCCGGCGAGCAACGGTACCGACGCGGCGAGGGCGCCGAGGGCGGCGACGCGCAGCAACAGCACGGCCGCCACCACGGCCATCCCGAAGGCGCCCACGTCCGGCTCGCCCATGACGGCCAGGCGCCGTTGTCGGTCGAGGTGGGGAAGCAGGCCGTCGCCGCTGTCGGCCAGCCCATCGACGTGCAGCAGCCCGGTCAGGGCGAGGTCGACGGCGATCACCACGGCGGCGGCGACCGGAGCCGGCCAGAGGTGGGCGGCGCCCATCCACACCAGCCCCAGTGCCGCCCCCAGGCCGGCGCCCACCACCGGGAACCAGGGCAGGGCGCAGGGCGAGGGGGCCTCCGCCCCGCCGATCACGGTGAGGAACCCGAGTGCGGACCGCGCACCGCTCACCCCGGCACCGCTCACCCCGGCACCGCTCACGTCCGGTCCAGGCGCAGCACCCGGCCGGCCACCACCAGCACCACCTCGTCGGCCACGTCGGCCACACGGCGGTTGAGCGTCCCCAGCGCGTCCCGGAAGCACCGGCCGACCTCGGTGGACGGGTGGACGCCGAGGCCGACCTCGTCGCTCACGACCACCGTGTCCCCTCGGCGACCGGCCAGGGCGGCGCACAGCGCATCGGTGTCCACGGCCACGTCTTCGAACTGCGCCAGCCAGGTGCCCAGGGCGTCGACCAGGACCGTCCCCGTCGCCACCACCAGCGCACCGGCCAGGTCGGGGCCGCTCTCCACCGTCGTCCACCCCGCCGGCCGGCGACGGCGGTGCTCCTCGATGCGGGCGGCCATCTCGGCGTCGGTGGCCGTGCCGGTGGCCACGTAGGTGGCCACGTAGGTGACGGCGTCACCGGCCGCCGCGGCCGCACGTTCGGCCACCTCGGACTTCCCCGAGCGGGCCCCGCCGAGCACCAGGGTGATCATGGCCGCGCCCCGGCGGCGACGGCCGTGTAGACGGCCCGGGCGGCGCGTGCCCCCCACGCCGATCGGGGCCCGCCGAAGTCGTGGGCCCGCCCGTCCTCGGGGCACAGCACGCACACGGCGTCGGTGGCCGTGCCCGTGGCGTGCAGGCCGGCGTCGCGCAGGGCCTGGACCTTGGCCTCCGTGGCGGTGGCCACCAGGTTGACCAGGGCGGCGTCGGCCATGCGCTCGGGGAGGGCCACCACCAGGTTGATGGTGCCGACCAGCGACGGCCGGCCCACCTCGTCGGGGGCGGCGGCCAGCACGGGGTGCCCGAGGCCGACGGTGGCGGTGGCCTCGACGCCCCCGTCCCAGCCCGTGGTGCGGGCCGACACGTCCGCTGCGGTCAACAGGCCGACACCCCGCCCGGGCAGGCCGAGCGACACGCCGAGCCTGGCCAGGTGGTCGCCCGGGTCGCGGCGGGCGTAGCTGGCCGGCACCTCGGCGTTGACCACCCACCGCCGCGGCCCCAGCCCGCCCCCGTGCGGGGCGGTGGAGATGGCGCGCACCGCGGCGTCGAAACGCCACACCAGCACCGCCAGGTTCCGCCCGCCCTCCCGGCGCACCCGTAGCTGCATGTCCATGATGGCTGTCCGTCCTCGCGTCGACCGAGTGCCCTCGGGCAGGCAGGTCTCCTGGCTCCCGGATCGACGCCTCACCCGGCCTTCCCGCCCTCTCGGGCCGTGGCCATGTCGGGTTCGGCTTCCCGGTCACAGTTGCGGGACAGCCCCGGACTCACACCGGGTTCCCTGCGCTACGGCGCCCACTGTATTGGCCGGTAGCGTGCCGTGCATGGGGGCCCGCGCCGAATCGGTCGTGCTGTTGAACACCGGGCACGGCAAGGGGAAGTCGTCCGCCGCCTTCGGGGTGATGGGCCGGGGGTGGGCCCGGGGCTGGAACGTGGCCGTGGTGCAGTTCATCAAGGGCGGCAAGTGGAAGACGGGCGAGCGCAAGCTGGCCGACACGCTGGGAATCGAGTGGCACGTCCTCGGCGACGGGTTCACCTGGGAGTCGACCGATCTCGACGAGACGGCGGCCAAGGGCCGCCACGCCTGGGAGGTGGCCAAGGCCAAGCTGGCCTCGGGCGAGCACCGGCTGCTCATCCTCGACGAGGTCACCTACGCCGTGAAGTACGGCTGGGTGGCGGCCGACGAGGTGGCCGATGCGGTGCGGGACCGTTCGCCGAAGACCAACGTGGTCATGACCGGCCGCGACGCCGCCCCCGAACTGGTCGAGGTGGCCGACACCGTCACCGAGATGCGCAAGGTCAAGCACGCCTTCGACTCGGGCATCAAGGCCATCAAGGGCATCGAGTACTGACGTCGGTGGCGCGGTGAGGGTGTGACCGCCTTGTTGCCGCCCCGGCTGGTGGTGGCGGGCACGTCGTCGGGTGTGGGCAAGACCACCGTGGCCACCGGGCTGATGGCCGCCTTCCGGCGCCGCGGCGTGCGGGTGGCGGCGGCCAAGGTCGGACCGGACTTCATCGACCCCGGCTACCACGCCCTGGCCACCGGCCGGCCCGGCCGCAACCTGGACGCCTGGATCTGCGGCGCTGAGGCCGTCTCCGCCCTCGCCGGGCGGGCGGGACGCGGCGCCGAGCTGCTGATCGTCGAGGGCGTGATGGGCCTGTTCGACGGCGCCGCCGACGACGGGGGGACGGCGAGCACGGCGCAGGTGGCCCGCCTGCTCGACGCGCCGGTGGTGCTGGTCGTCGACGCGTCGTCGATGAGCGGGTCCGTCGCCGCCCTCGTCCACGGCTTCGCCACCTTCGACCCGCGCCTGCGCCTGGCCGGCGTGGTGCTCAACCGCGTCGGCAGCGACGGCCACGAGGTGATGCTGCGGGAGGCGCTCGGGCCGCTCGGCGTTCCCGTGCTCGGCGTGCTGCGGCGCGACCCCGCCTGGGCATGGCGTGACCGCCACCTGGGGCTGGTGCCGGTGGCCGAGCACCGCGACGAGGTGGCCCGCTCCCTCGACGCCCTGGCGGATGCCATCGACGCGTCCTGCGACCTCGGCGCATTCGAGGCGCTCGCCGCGACCGCGCCCAGCAGCGAGGTGCGCGACCCGCCGCTGCCGGACCCGCCGGCAGGCGGGCTCCGGGTGCGGGTGGCCGTGGCCGCCGGGCCGGCGTTCACCTTCGCCTACCGCGACAACCTCGAAGCCCTGGAGGCGGCCGGAGCCGAGTTGATCGCCGTCGACCCCATCGTCGACGCATCGCTGCCGGAGGGGTGCGCCGGGCTCTACGCCGGCGGCGGTTTCCCCGAGGTGTTCGCCGAGGCTCTGTCCGCCAACCGGCCACTGCTCGACGACGTCGCCGCCCGCTGTCGCCACGGTCTCGTCACCTGGGCCGAATGCGGCGGCCTGGTGTGGCTGGCCCGCTCGCTCGACGGCCACCGGCTGGCGGGCGTGGTGCCGGCCGACGCCCGCATGACCGACCGTCTCACCCTCGGCTACCGCCGGGCCACGCCCCGGGTCGACAACCCGGTCGTCGTCGCCGGCGCCGAGGTGCGGGGACACGAGTTCCACTACTCCGCCGTCGATCCGCCCGGCGACGCGGTCGAGGTGGCCTCCCGCTTCGGCCGGGGCCGGGCCGGGTTCGCCGGGCTCTCGCTGTTCGCCGGCTATCTGCACCTCCACCTGGGCGCAGACCCGGCACCGGCGGCCCGGTTCGTCGAGGCCGCCCGGGTCTATGCTGGCCGCTCCCGCGTGACCCAAGCCGGTGCGAGTCCGGCGCGGCGCTCCTGAGCGCCACTGTGATCCCGGCCCGCCGGGAAGCCAGAACGGGGTGCTGCGGTCATCAGCTCCCGTCCATCCAACCCCATGACCCCAGCGGTGCTCGTCGGCGTGGGTGTTGGGCCTGGCGACCCCGAGCTGCTCACCCTGCGGGCCCTGCGCGTGCTGCGGGAGGCCGATCGCGTCTTCGCGCCCTCCCTGGCTGTCGACGCCGTCGGCCGGGCCGAGTCGATCGTGCGCGGGGCCGACCCGGCCATCGCCGTCGAGCGGGTGGTCTTCGCCGTCAACGGGGATGCCGCCACCCGCGCCGGCGCCCACGACCTCGCCGCCGCCCGGGTGGTGGAGTGCCTGGCGGCCGGCCAGCGGGTCGCCTTCGTCACCCTCGGCGACCCGAACATCTACAGCACGTTCCACCACCTGGCCTCGGCCGTGCAGCGGCTCCGGCCGGGCACGGCGGTGGAGACGGTGGCCGGGATCATGGCCTTCCAGGACCTCGCGGCGCGCGCCGGGGTCGTGGTCGTCGACGGCGCCGAGCGCCTGGCCGTGGTGAGCGCGGCCGACGGGCCCGGGCCGCTCCACGCCGCCCTGGCCGATACGGACGCCGCACTCGTCGTGTACAAGGGGGGCCGTCACCTGCCGGCCATCGCCGAGCGGCTGGCCCGGGCCGGCCGCCTGGACGGGGCCGTGTTCGGCGAGCTGCTCGGCCTCCCCGGCCAGCGCGTGGGCGCGGTGGCGGACGCCGCCGCCCGCCCGGCCGCCTACCTGGCCACGGTGATCGTCCCCCCGGCACGGGCGGAGGGTGGGGCGTGATCTCCTTCGTCGGTGCCGGTCCCGGCGCCGCAGACCTGATCACCCTGCGGGGCCGCGACCGCCTGGCCGGCGCCGAGGTCGTGGTCTGGGCATCGTCGCTGGTGCCCGGGGAGGTGCTCGGGCACTGCCGGCCTGGCGCCCGCATCCACGACTCCAAGGTGATGACGCTGGAGGACGTGCTGGCCGTCTACGAGGCGACCGATCCCGGCGCGTCCGTGGTGCGCCTCCACTCCGGAGACCCCTCGGTCTACGGCGCCATCCAGGAGCAGATCGACTGGTGCCTGGCGTCGGGGCGCGACTTCGAGATCGTCCCCGGGGTAACGTCGGTGTCCGCCGCCGCCGCCGCCGTGCGCCGCGAGCTGACCGTCCCGGAGGTGGCCCAGAGCGTGGTGCTCACCCGTCTGGCCGGGCGGACGGCGGCGTCGATGCCGGCGCGCGAGTCGGTGGCGTCGTTCGCCGCCAGCGGGGCCACGATGGCCGTGTTCTTGTCGGCAGCCCGTCCCGCCGAGCTGCAGGACGCCCTCCTGGCCGCCGGCTCGGCTTACGCGCCCGACACGCCGGCCGCCATCGTGGTGCGGGCCTCCTGGCCGGACGAGCGGGTGGTGACGACCACGGTCGGCCGATTGGCCGCCGACCTGGCCGCCACGGGCGCCACCACGACCGTCATGGTGCTGGTCGGCCCGGCGCTGGCCGGCGCCGCGCCCCGCAGCCACCTGTACTCGCCCGAGTGGGCGCACATGTTCCGGCGCCGCTCGGCGTCGGGGTCGACCGAGGGCCGGGCCGCCCGCACGTGATGACCACCGAACCACCCCTCTCCCCCGACGTGGCGGGTCGCACCAAGGGCCTGCGCACGGGGTGGACGACGGGAACCTGCGCCAGCGCGGCGGCCAAGGCGGCGGCCCTGGGCCTCCTCACCGGCGTGGCCCAGCACGAGGTCGAGGTGGCCCTGCCCGATGGGCGGCGGGTGCGCTTCGGCGCCGAGCCCGGCCCGGAAGGCCCGAACCGGTGCGTGGTGGTGAAGGACGCGGGTGACGACCCCGACTGCACGGACGGCGCCCGCGTGACGGCGCTGGTGGAGCCGGCCTCGAGTGGGCCGACCGAGCTGCACGCCGGCCCCGGGGTGGGCACGGTCACCATGCCCGGCCTCGGCCTCCCCGTCGGTGCCCCGGCCATCAACCCGGTGCCCCGCCGGATGATCCTGGCCGCCCTCGCCGAGGTGACGCCGGGCCCGCTCTGCGTTACGTTCTCGGTGCCGGGCGGAGGCGACATGGCCGCCAGGACGACCAACACCCGACTCGGCATCGTCGGCGGCATCTCCATCCTCGGCACCACCGGCGTGGTGCGGCCGTTCTCCACCGCCGCCTACCGGGCTTCGGTCGTGCAGCAGATCGACGTGGCCGCCGCCCAGGGCGTGCAGGACCTCGCCCTGGCCACCGGCAGCCGGTCCGAGTGGGCCGCGGTGCGGCTGCGCCCCGACCTTCCCGAGGTCGCCATCGTGGAGGTGGGGGATTTCACCGGCATCGCCCTCCGCCGGGCAGTGGCTGCGGGGATCGGGCGGGTCCTGTTCGTGGGCATGGCCGGCAAGATCGCCAAGCTGGCCGCCGGGGTAATGATGACCCACTTCCACCGCTCCCAGGTCGACGGCTCCGTGTTGCGGGAGGCGGCCCTGGGCTCGGGCGCCCCACCCGCGGTGGTGGAGGCTGCCACCGCCACCGCCACCGCCCGGCACTTCTTCGAGGTGTGCGTGGCTGAAGGCAGCGTCGGCGCCCTCGAGGTGCTCTGCCTCCGGGCCCGGGCCGCGTGCGAAGCCCACGCCGGGGGAACCCTGGCCGTCGAGGTCGTCATGGTCGACTTCGACGGCGAGGCGGTGGTGGCCCGTGCCTGAGCGGGCGCCCATCGCCGTGGTCGGCCTCTGGGGCCAGGACGCTGCCGGGCTTGCGCCGGCGGCGCGCCATGCCCTCGGCGCCGCCGCCCTGGTCGTCGGCGGCCGCCGACACCTGGCCCTGGCCCCGCCCGGTGTCGCCACGGCGGCCATCGAGGGCGACGTCATCGGCGTGCTCGACGCGGTGGCCGCCAGCGCCGGGCCGGTGTGCGTGCTGGCCTCGGGCGACCCCGGCTTCTTCGGGATCGTGCGGGCGCTGGCCGCCCGCTTCGGCCCCCAGGCGCTCGACGTGCACCCGGCGCCGTCGGCCGTGTCGTTGGCGTTCGCCCGGTTGGGCCTCCCGTGGGACGACGCCACCGTCGTGTCGGCCCACGGCCGCCCTTTCGACGCCGCCGTGCGCCTGGCCGCCGGCCCGGCCAAGGTGGCGGTGCTGGTGTCTCCCGACGACCCGCCCGAGGCGCTGGGCAAGGCGCTGCTCGGCCTCGGTGTGGGCCCACGACGGGTGGCCGTGTGCTCGCGGCTGGGTCTGGACGCGGAGTCCGTCACCCGGACCGACCTCGACGGCCTGGCCGCGGGGACGTGGGATCCGCTGTCGGTGGTGGTGCTCCTGGCCGGTGACGGCGTCGCTGCGCACCCGTCGCCGGGGTGGGGCCTGCCGGAGGACGCCTTCGAACACCGGGACGGGATGATCACCAAGTCCGAGGTTCGTGCCGTCGTCCTCGCCAAGCTCGCCCTGCCCCCCGACGGGGTGGTGTGGGACGTCGGCGCCGGCAGCGGCAGCGTGGCCGTCGAATGCGCTCGCGTCCGCCCCTGCCTGCGCGTCCACGCCGTCGAACGCCGGCCGGACGACGCCGGCCGGATCCGCGCCAACGCCGCCGCCCACGGCGTGCACGTCACCGTCACCGAGGGCGAGGCGCCGAGCGCGCTCGGCGACCTGCCCGACCCGGACCGGGCCTTCGTCGGCGGCGGTGGGATCCACGTGCTCGACGCCGTCGTCGCCCGCCTGCGGCCGGCCGGCCGGGTGGTGGCCACCTATGCCGCCCTCGACCGGGCCGCGGCGGCCGCCGACCGGCTCGGGTCGCTGGTCCAGGTCGGCGTGGCCAGGGGCGAGCGGTTGCCCGTCGGCGGCCTGCGGCTGGCCGCCGAGAATCCCGTGTTCGTCGTGTGGGGGCCGGAGCAGTGATTCCCTATCCACCCTCCGGTGTCAAGGACTTTCTTGCATTGACCTCACGATGCCGCGCGGTCAACGATGGTGGCCGGGGAAGGTCGCCTCGTAGAAGCGCTTCGAGCGCCGTTCTGTGCATGTCCCTTGAGGAC
>DATLFN010000135.1 GCA_035540975.1 Acidimicrobiales bacterium | reverse complement strand
GACCCCGCACAGGAGAGCTGACCCATGGCCACCAAGGAAGAGATCCTCGACGCCATCGCCGGAATGACCGTCCTCGAGCTGAGCGAGCTGCTCAAGGAGTTCGAGGACCGCTTCGGCGTCACCGCCGCCGCCCCGGTGGCGGTGGCCGCCCCCGCCGGTGCCGGTGGTGGGGAGGCGGCCGCCGAGGTCGAGGAGAAGGACGAGTTCGACGTCGTCCTCGTCGCCGCCGGCGAGAAGAAGATCCAGGTCATCAAGGAGGTGCGGTCGCTCACCAGCCTCGGCCTCAAGGAGGCCAAGGACCTGGTCGACGGCGCCCCCAAGCCCGTGCTCGAGCGGGCCACCAAGGAGGACGCCGAGAAGGCCAGGGCCCAGCTGGAGGCCGCCGGCGCCACCGTCGAGGTCAAGTAGTCCCCCACCCGGCGCGCCGACCCGGCGCGCCGGGCTTCCGTTGTGACCGCGTCAGACCCTTGACGTGAACGGGCGCTCGCCTTACGCTTTTGCGGAGCCAGTCGGCGGTATTGTGTTCGCCGCTGCCCGCGCGTACAATGAGCGGTTGCCGTGCTCGCCCGCTCGCGCCCCGCAGTCGCCGCCCCTGCTGAGGCGCGCCCGGTCACCCTTCGTCACCTGAGGAGTCGACCTTGCCGTCTCGTTCCACCGCCAGGGAACGTCTGTCCTTCGCCAACCTCGATGAGGTCCTTCCGCTACCGGACCTGATCGCCATCCAGCGCGAGTCGTTCCGCTGGTTCCTCGACACCGCCCTGGCGCAGACCTTCCGGGACATCAGCCCGATCGAGGACTTCACCGGCCAGCTCCGTCTCGAGCTCGAGTTCGACCCGACGGACCAGGACCTGCGCCCCCCGCCCAAGTTCGGCGTGGAGGAGTGCAAGGAGAAGGACATGACCTTCTCCGCGCCCATCTTCGTGCGGGCCCGCTTCATGAACGCCACCACCGGCGAGATCAAGGAGCAGACCGTCTTCATGGGGGACTTCCCGATGATGACGGACAAGGGCACGTTCGTGATCAACGGCACCGAGCGGGTGGTCGTCTCCCAGCTGGTGCGCAGCCCGGGCGTCATCTTCCAGCCCGGCCGCGACGTGAAGACGGTCGTCACCGGCACCATCCACCCGTACCGCGGTGAGTGGATCGAGTTCGACGTCGAGGCCAAGCCGGGCAAGGACATCACCGCCGGCACGCGGGTGGCCCGCAAGCGGCGCCTGAGCCTGTTCGTGCTGCTGCGCGCCCTCGGCTACGACGAGGAGAACCACCCGGGGCTCCTGGACCGCTTCGTCAGCCACTTCGACTTCCTCGAGGGCCAGTGGACGAAGGACAAGGAGCTCGCCCCGACGCGCGAGGAGGCCCTGCTCGAGATCTACAAGCGGGCCCGCCCGGGCGAGCCGCCGTCCGTCGAGTCGGCCCGCGCCTACTTCGAGAACGCCTTCTTCAACCCCAAGCGGTACGACCTCACCCGGGTGGGCCGGTACAAGCTGAACCGCAAGCTCGGCCCCGAGATCGAGAAGGCATCGTCCATCCTCGGCATGGAGCTGGAGCGGCCGGTCGAGGGCCAGGGCGTCCTCAGCCCGAGCGAGCTGCTGGCGGCCGCCACGTACATGCTCCACCTGGCCAACGGCGAGCCCGGATACCGGCTGGACGACCAGGACCACTTCGCCAACCGCCGCATCCGTTCGGTCGGCGAGCTCATCCAGAACCAGGTGCGGGTCGGCCTGTCGCGGATGGAGCGGGTCGTCCGCGAGCGCATGACCACCCAGGACGTCGAGGCGATCACGCCCCAGACGCTCATCAACATCCGGCCGGTGGTCGCCGCCATCAAGGAGTTCTTCGGCACCAGCCAGCTGTCGCAGTTCATGGACCAGGTCAACCCGCTGTCGGGCCTCACCCACAAGCGGCGCCTGTCGGCCATGGGCCCCGGTGGGCTCAGCCGGGAGCGGGCCGGGTTCGAGGTGCGGGACGTGCACAGCTCCCACTACGGGCGCATGTGCCCCATCGAGACGCCCGAGGGCCCGAACATCGGCCTCATCGGCCACCTCGCCGCCTACGGCCGCATCAACGAGTACGGCTTCATCGAGACGCCCTACCGCACCGTCGTCGACGGTCGGGTCACCGACGAGGTGAGGTACCTGGCGGCCGACGAGGAGGAGGAGCACGTCATCGCCCAGGCCAACGCCAGCCTGGACGACGACGGGCGCTTCACCGAGGAGCGCGTGCTCGTGCGCCGCGGGCCCCAGGGTGCGGGCGTGCGGGTGGGCGCCACCACCACGTCCTACGGGTCGAGCACCGAGGTGG
This sequence comes from Acidimicrobiales bacterium, assembly GCA_035540975.1. Classification (NCBI taxonomy): domain Bacteria; kingdom Bacillati; phylum Actinomycetota; class Acidimicrobiia; order Acidimicrobiales; species Acidimicrobiales bacterium. The sequence continues at coordinate 28,288 of DATLFN010000135.1, read as the reverse complement.
ACTTCGTGCCGCCGTCCGAGGTCGACATGATGGACGTGTCGCCCAAGCAGATCGTCTCCGTCTCCACCGCCCTCATCCCGTTCATCGAGCACGACGACGCCAACCGGGCCCTCATGGGGGCCAACATGCAGAAGCAGGCCGTCCCCCTGCTGCGCCCCGAGGCGCCCTACATCGGCACCGGCGTGGAGGGTCGCGCCGCGCGCGACGCGGGCGACGTGATCCTCGCCGAGGCCGACGGCACCGTCACCGAGGTCACGGGCGACCACATCTCCGTGGAGTACGGCGGCAGCCTGGGTCGCAAGGTCCACCGGCTGGCCAAGTTCCGCCGGTCCAACCAGAACACGTGCATCAACCAGCGCTCGCTGGTGGACGAGGGCGACAAGATCAAGGCCGGCCACGTCCTGGCCGACGGCCCCTCCACCCACAACGGCGAGCTGGCCCTGGGCAAGAACCTGCTCGTCGCCTTCATGCCGTGGGAGGGCTACAACTTCGAGGACGCCATCATCCTCTCCGAGCGCCTGGTGCGCGACGACGTGCTCACCTCGATCCACATCGAGGAGCACGAGGTCGACGCACGCGACACCAAGCTGGGCGCCGAGGAGATCACCCGGGACATCCCGAACCTGTCCGAGGAGATCCTGAAGGACCTCGACGAGCGGGGCATCATCCGCGTGGGTGCCGAGGTCGGCCCCGGCGACGTGCTGGTCGGCAAGGTCACCCCCAAGGGCGAGACCGAGCTCACGCCCGAGGAGCGCCTCCTGCGGGCGATCTTCGGTGAGAAGGCCCGCGAGGTGCGCGACACCAGCCTCAAGGTCCCGCACGGCGAGTCGGGCAAGGTGATCGACGTCCGGGTGTTCTCCCGCGAGGACGCCCACGAGCTGCCGCCCGGCGTGAACCAGCTGGTGCGGGTCTACGTCGCCCAGAAGCGCAAGATCAGCGAGGGCGACAAGCTGGCCGGCCGCCACGGCAACAAGGGCGTCATCTCCAAGATCCTCCCCGTGGAGGACATGCCCTTCCTGGCGGACGGCACGCCCATCGACATCATCCTCAGCCCCTTCGGGGTCCCGAGCCGCATGAACGTCGGCCAGGTCCTGGAGGCCCACCTCGGGTACGCCGCCCGGTGGGGCTGGGACGACGCCGACCATTCCATCCCGCCCGTCCGGGGCACGGAGACCAAGACGCGGCCCATCACCGAGCCGGCCGTCTGGGTCGCCACGCCCGTGTTCGACGGCGCCCACTGGGACGAGGAGGAGGCCGCCGGGCGGCACCCGACGATCCAGAGGATCTTCGGCTCCCTCAACCCCGAGAGCAACGACGGCAAGCGCCTCATCGGGGTCAACGGCAAGGCCACGCTCTACAACGGCCGCACCGGTGAGCCGTACGACAACCCGATCACCGTCGGCTACGTGTACATCCTGAAGCTGGCCCACCTGGTGGACGACAAGATCCACGCTCGCTCCACCGGCCCGTACTCCATGATCACCCAGCAGCCCCTGGGCGGGAAGGCCCAGTTCGGCGGGCAGCGCTTCGGGGAGATGGAGGTGTGGGCACTGGAGGCCTACGGCGCCGCCTACGCCCTCCAGGAGCTGCTCACCATCAAGTCGGACGACGTCCTCGGCCGGGTGAAGGTCTACGAGGCCATCGTCAAGGGCGAGAACATCCCCGAGCCGGGCATCCCCGAGTCGTTCAAGGTCCTCATCAAGGAGATGCAGTCGCTGTGCCTGAACGTCGAGGTGCTCTCCACCACGGGCGAGGAGATCGAGATGCGCGATCTCGACGAGGACGTGTTCCGGACGGCCGAGGAGCTGGGGATCGACATCTCGCGGCCCGAGCGGGGGTCCGATGAGGAGGATGAGCGGCGCGCGGCCGAGCGCGCATCCCGATTTTGACTCGCACCACCGGAGGGGCAGCAGTCCGGCTCCTCCGGAACTTGACCCTCCCCCGCCGGACTACTGCCCCTCCGGTGGCTGGCGCACTGTGACCACGCCCTCGTCGAGATCGTTTGTGAATTTGGGAAGAGAGAAGGTGGACGTTGCTGGACGTCAATGATTTTGAGCAGCTTCGGATCGGGTTGGCCACGGCGGACTCGATCCGGACGTGGTCGAACGGTGAGGTGAAGAAGCCGGAGACCATCAACTACCGCACGCTTCGTCCCGAGAAGGACGGGCTGTTCTGCGAGAAGATCTTCGGTCCCACCAAGGACTGGGAGTGCTACTGCGGCAAGTACAAGCGGGTGCGCTTCCGGGGGATCATCTGCGAGCGCTGCGGCGTGGAGGTCACCCGCTCCAAGGTCCGGCGCGAGCGCATGGGCCACATCGAGCTGGCGGCGCCGGTCGTGCACATCTGGTACCTCCGCGGCACCCGGTCGTGGCTGGCCTACCTCCTCATGGGCATCGACCCCCGTGAGGAGCTCAAGGCCAAGCAGCTGGAGAAGGTCATCTACTTCGCCGCCAACCTGGTCACCTGGGTGGACGAGGAGAAGCGCCACAACGACATCGCCAACATCGAGGCCGAGCTGGCCGAGGAGCTGACGGAGATCTCCAAGTCGCGAGACCTCGAGATCGACCGCCGCTTCAAGGCGCTCGAGGACGAGGTCGCCGAGCTGGAGAAGGCGGGCGCCAAGGACTCCGAGATCCGCTCCAAGCAGAAGGCGGCCGAGAAGGAGGTCGCCGCCCTGCGCGAGCGCGGCCAGGCCGAGCTCGAGCTGGTGCAGCGCGCCTTCGACGAGTTCAAGAACCTCCACGGTCGCAAGATCATCGAGGACGAGCTGCTGTGGCGGGAGCTGAAGGACCGCTTCGGCGACTACTTCGAGGGCGGTATGGGCGCCGAGGCCATCGCCCGCCTCATCGCCCGGATCGACTTCGACGAGGAGGAGATCAAGCTCCGCGAGGCCATCGACGCCGCCGACGGGCGTCGCCCGCTCTCCGTCCAGCGCAAGCAGAAGGCGATCAAGCGCCTGAAGATCGTCACCGCCTTCAACCGCCGCGACGAGAACGGCAAGCGGTCCAACGACCCGCGGGCCATGATCCTCGACGCCGTCCCCGTGATCCCGCCGGAGCTGCGGCCCATGGTCCAGCTCGACGGCGGCCGCTTCGCCACCTCCGACCTGAACGACCTCTACCGCCGGGTCATCAACCGGAACAACCGGCTGAAGCGACTGCTCGACCTCGGCGCCCCGGAGATCATCGTCAACAACGAGAAGCGGATGCTCCAGGAGGCCGTCGACGCCCTGTTCGACAACGGCCGCCGCGGTCGCCCCGTCACCGGGCCGGGCAACCGCCCGCTCAAGTCGCTGTCCGACATGCTCAAGGGCAAGCAGGGCCGGTTCCGCCAGAACCTGCTCGGCAAGCGCGTCGACTACTCGGGCCGGTCGGTCATCGTCGTCGGCCCCACGCTCAAGCTGCACCAGTGCGGCCTCCCCAAGCAGATGGCCCTGGAGCTGTTCAAGCCGTTCGTGATGAAGCGGCTGGTCGACACCGAGCTGGCCCAGAACATCAAGTCGGCCAAGCGCATGGTCGAGCGGCGCCGGGCCCAGGTCTGGGACGTGCTCGAGGAGGTCATCAACGAGCACCCCGTCCTGCTCAACCGGGCGCCCACCCTCCACCGCCTGGGCATCCAGGCCTTCGAGCCCGTGCTCGTCGAGGGCAAGGCCATCCAGATCCACCCCCTGGTGTGCGCCGCCTTCAACGCCGACTTCGACGGCGACCAGATGGCCGTCCACCTGCCGCTGTCGGCCGAGGCCCAGGCCGAGGCCCGCATCCTCATGCTGTCGGCGAACAACATCCTGTCGCCGGCCACCGGCCGCCCGATCACCGTCCCGTCGCACGACATGGTGTTCGGGTCCTACTACCTCACCCTGGACGACGAGGGCGTGAAGGGCGAGGGCCGGGTGTTCCGCCACCTCCACGAGGTGGAGCAGGCGTACGAGGCGGGCGACCTCGACCTCCACGCCAAGATCCGGCTGCGCACGCTGGCGGCGCCGAGCAACGGCGAGGGCCCGGAGTACGCCGAGGAGGTCACGACTCCCGGCCGGCTCCTGTTCCGCACCGCGCTCCCCGACACCTTCGACAAGGTCAACGAGCTGGTCTCCAAGCGGGGCCGGAGCATCGCCTCCATCGTCGAGGAGATCGCCGACACCTACCCCAAGGTGGACGTGGCCGCCTGCCTCGACCGGATCAAGGACCTCGGCTTCCGCTACGCCACCCAGTCGGGCCTGACCATCTCGATCGACGACGTGAAGACGCCGCCCGAGAAGGCCGCCATCCTCGACCGCCACGAGAAGGAGGCGGAGAAGGCGGAGAACCAGTTCAAGCGGGGCATCATCACCGACGACGAGCGGCGCCAGAAGGAGATCGAGATCTGGACGTCGGCCAACACCGAGGTCGGGAAGGCCATGGACAAGACCCTGGCCACGATCAAGTTCAACCCGCTCGACATGATGGTGAACTCCGGCGCCCGGGGGAACTCCCAGCAGGTGCGCCAGATCGCCGGCATGAAGGGACTGGTGTCCAACCCGCGCGGCGAGATGATCCCCCGTCCCATCAAGTCCTCGTTCCGTGAGGGCCTGTCGGTGCTCGAGTACTTCATCTCCACCCACGGCGCCCGCAAGGGCCTGGCCGACACCGCCCTGCGGACCGCCGACTCGGGCTACCTCACCCGCCGCCTGGTCGACGTCGCCCAGGAGCTGATCATCCGCGAGGACGACTGCGGCACCACCCGGGGGATCTGGCTCGAGGCCATCGGCCCCGATCAGCCCAACCGTCGCGCCTACCTGGAGACCCGGCTGTTCGGGCGGGTCCTGGCCGAGGCGGCCGGGAGCCTCCCCGCCGGCACCGACGTCGGCGACGAGGAGCTGGTCATCCTCCGCGACGACCCCGGCGTCACCCGGGTCCGAGTGCGGACGGTGCTCACGTGCGAGGCCCTCCAGGGCATCTGCGCCACCTGCTACGGCCGGTCCCTCGCCACCCTCAAGGGCATCGAGATGGGCGAGGCGGTCGGCGTCATCGCCGCCCAGTCCATCGGCGAGCCCGGCACCCAGCTCACCATGCGGACCTTCCACACCGGTGGCATCGCCGGTGAGGACATCACCCACGGCCTGCCCCGCGTGGTCGAGCTCTTCGAGGCCCGCACGCCCAAGGGCGCCGCCGTGCTGGCCCGCACGTCGGGAGTCGTCCGCATCGCCGACGAGGAGACCGGCCGCCGCATCACGATCGTGGGCGACGACGGCTCCGAGGACAGCTACAACGTCTCGCAGCGGGCCCACCTCGAGGTGCAGGAGGGCTCGGAGGTGGTGGCCGGCGACGCCCTGGTCGAGGGCCCCAAGGACCCCAAGGAGCTGCTCGAGATCAAGGGCATCCGCGAGACGCAGCAGTACCTGGTGGAGGAGGTCCAGAAGGTCTACCGGGACCAGGGCGTGTCGATCCACGACAAGCACATCGAGCTCATCGTGCGCCAGATGCTGCGCCGGGTGTCGGTGGCCGAGCCGGGCGACGCCCCGTTCCTGCCCGGCGAGCGGGTGGACTCGCGGACCTACGCCGACGTCAACCGCGAGCTGGTTCAGGCCGGGCAGCGCCCCGCCGAGGGACGCCCCGAGCTCATGGGCATCACCAAGGCGTCCCTGGCCACCGAGTCATGGCTGTCGGCCGCCTCGTTCCAGGAGACGACGCGGGTCCTCACCGAGGCGGCCATCGAGGGCAAGTCGGACCTGCTCTACGGCCTGAAGGAGAACATCATCATCGGCAAGCTCATCCCGGCGGGGACGGGGATGAGCCGCTACCGGGAGTTCGACCTCGAGGCCCCCGACTACGAGCCCATGCTCGGGTGGTCGTCGGACGCCGACACCGAGGACCTGGCCGCCTGGCTGGCCAACATCGGCACCACCACGGCGGCGCCCACCGGTGGCGACGGCGGCAACGGGCCGCCCCCGGCCCCGCCGCCCGTGGCGGGCGGCGACGGCGTCGCCTACGACGCCGGCGAGGCGGGCTGACCACCTCCCGCTCCAGGCACCCGAAGACCGGCCCCTCGGGGCCGGTCTTCGCGTCCGGGGGGAGTCGCCCGCGCCGCCGGCTCAGCAGCCCTGCGGAAGGGCGACATCCGGGGTGCGGGCCTGGTTGCCGCGGCCGTCGACGGCGCTCACCCACCAGGTGAGGGGGCGGCCGGCGGGCAGGTCGGCCGTCGCCTCCATGTAGGTGAGGGTCATGGGCAGGCGCGACTCCACCCCCGCCGCGTCGCGCGCATGGAGCGTCAGGGCGACCTCGGCCTCGTCCTCGACGACCGCCGACACGCGGCACCCGGCGGCGCTGGCACCCAGGTCGGGCGGGTGCTCGACGGTGCCGGTGAGCGTGACGGCGGCGGCGGAGCCGTCGTGCCCCTCGACGCGCACGACGGTGCGCACCTCGCCCTCGGGCGGACTGCCGCTGAGCCGCAGGACCTGTTCGCGCCTGGCGCCCAGCCGGCCCGCCGGGGGGTCGACCCGAAGCCACGGGGCGTCGGCCCGCGCCTCCCACGCCACGTCCTCGGCCGACGTGTTCAGCAGCGACACCTCGCCCGCCGACAGGTCGAGCTCCCCCGGCAGCAGCTCGAGCGCCCCCGTCATCGCCGGCACCCGGCCGAGGGCGGCGAGCGACGGCGGCGAGTCGCGGGAGCCGTCCGACCGGGAGACGACGACGACGGTCCCCGCCAGCGCCACCGCGGCGGCCACGCCGGCCAGCACCCGGGTGGCGGTGCGGCCCCGGCCGGGGAGCAGCGGCGGCGGTGGCATGCCGGGCTGGAAGCGGCTCCTGGCGGCGGCGGCGACGACGGCCGGAGGCGGCTCGGGCAGCGGGGTCCCCGCTACCAGCGCGCGCACCGACGCCGCCGCCCGCCGACGGTCCCCGCAGGCGTCGCACTCCGCCGTGTGGTCGGCGACGGCGCCGGACACGGCCAGCAGGTCGCCGGCGGCGGTGCGCGGCCCGTCGCCCAGCACGGCGGCCAGGCCGGCGCAGTCGCCCGGCCCCAACCACGCCAGCAGGGCCGGGTCCAGCTCCTCCTCCCACACCCGGGCGGCCTCACCCACGGCGGCGGCGGCCGCCGTCGGCGAGAGGCCGAGGGCGTGCCCGAGCCCGCCCCGCCCCAGGCCGTACCGGCCGGCGAGGTCCACCATGGCCAGCTCGACGGGCGGGCGGCTGGCGGCCAGCGCCCAGGCCACCTCGGCCGCTCCGGCGCCCGGCCCCACCGCCACCGGCGGGGGCGGCGTCCGGGCCACGAAGGCGAGGGCCTGGTGGCGGGCGTGGCCCAGCACGCCGGCGAGGGTGCGGCCGCCCCGGCGGGCGGCCACGGCGGCCAGCTGGGCGGCCGCCTCCCCGTCACGCACGATGGCCAGGCAGTGGCCGTAGGCGGACGCAGCGACGTGGCTCGCCATTCGCCCCAACCGTAGCGGTGACGTCGGTCACACCGGGGCTCTGCGCCCAGCCTTGCCGGGACGCCCGTCGGTGCGTGTACGATGACACGTTGGCCGTGGCCGCAGTCGGCTGCCGCGCCGCCCCGTCCCCGGCTTTCGTTCGAGAGGTCCGCGTTGCCCACCATTTCGCAGCTGGTCCGCAAGGGCCGCGAGTCGAAGGTCGCCAAGACCAAGACCCCCGCCCTCAAGGGAGCTCCCCAGCGCCGGGGCGTCTGCACGCGGGTGTACACGACGACGCCGAAGAAGCCCAACTCCGCGCTGCGCAAGGTCGCCCGGGTGCGGCTCTCCAGCGGCACCGAGGTCACCGCCTACATCCCCGGTGTCGGCCACAACCTCCAGGAGCACTCCATCGTGCTCGTGCGCGGCGGCCGGGTGAAGGACCTCCCCGGCGTGCGCTACAAGATCATCCGGGGCACGCTCGACACGTCCGGCGTCCGCGACCGCAAGCAGGCGCGCAGCCGCTACGGCGCCAAGAAGGAGGGTTAGGGATGCCTCGCAAGGGCCCCGCGCCGCGGCGCGACCTCGTTCCCGACCCGGTCTACAAGTCGGTCCTGGTCACCCAGCTGGTCAACAAGATCCTCAGCCGGGGCAAGCGCACGCTGGCCGAGCGCATCGTCTACGACGCGCTGGACGTCGTGAAGGAGAAGACCGGCGCCGAGCCGATCGCCACGCTCAAGCGCGCCGTCGAGAACACCAAGCCGGCGCTCGAGACCCGCAGCCGCCGGGTCGGTGGCGCCACCTACCAGGTCCCCGTCGAGGTCCGCCCCCGGCGGTCGACCACGCTGTCGATCCGCTGGCTGGTGGGGTACTCCCGCCAGCGGCGCGAGAAGACGATGGCCCAGCGCCTGGCCAACGAGCTGCTCGATGCCTCCAACGGCATCGGCTCGGCCGTGAAGCGCCGGGAGGACCTCCACAAGATGGCCGAGTCCAACAAAGCCTTCGCCCACTACCGCTGGTGATGTCCCGCCGACCGGCACCTGCCCGGTCGGCGGTCCCCGTCACCGCACCCCCGGCCGGACGACCGTGCCGGGACATGTGAACCGTCTCTTTCGAGGAATCGACCCATGGCACCACTGATCCGCGAGTTCCCCCTGGCGAGGACCCGCAACATCGGCATCATGGCCCACATCGACGCGGGCAAGACCACGACGACCGAGCGGATCCTGTACTACACGGGGAAAAACTACAAGATCGGCGAGGTCCACGAGGGCGCCGCCACCATGGACTGGATGATCCAGGAGCAGGAGCGCGGCATCACCATCACGTCCGCCGCCACCACCTGCAAGTGGAAGGACCACTGGATCAACATCATCGACACCCCCGGCCACGTCGACTTCACCGTCGAGGTGGAGCGGTCGCTGCGCGTCCTCGACGGCGCGGTGGCGGTGTTCGACGCGGTGGCGGGCGTCGAGCCCCAGACCGAGACGGTGTGGCGCCAGGCCAACAAGTACGCCGTCCCCCGCATCTGCTTCGTCAACAAGATGGACCGCATCGGCGCCGACTTCGACCGCGCCGTGAGCATGATCCGGGACCGCCTCGACGCGGTGGCGGCCGTCGTGCAGGTGCCGATCGGGGCCGAGGGGCACTTCAAGGGCATGGTCGACCTGATCGGCATGAAGGCGCTGGTCTGGGACGAGGGCTCCGAGAAGGGCGAGGCCTGGTCGGTCAACGACATCCCCGAGGACATGCAGGACGACTGCGAGCTGGCCCGCCAGACCCTGCTGGACGTCCTCTCCACCTTCGACGACACCATCATGGAGAAGTACGTCGGCGAGGAGGAGATCACCGCCGACGACCTGCGCAAGGCGCTGCGCCACGGCACCATCTCGAACCAGATCGTGCCCGTGCTGTGCGGCTCGGCGTTCAAGAACAAGGGCGTCCAACCCATGCTCGACGCCGTCATCGACTTCCTCCCGAGCCCGCTCGACCTCCCGCCCGTCACGGGTATGGACGTCAAGGGCATCGAGGAGCTCGAGCGCAGGGCCGACGACAAGGAGCCGTTCGCGGCCCTGGCGTTCAAGATCATGAGCGACCCCCACGTCGGGAAGCTCACGTACTTCCGGGTCTACAGCGGCACCCTCGAGAAGGGCGGCGCCGTCGTCAACTCGTCGAAGGACCGCAAGGAGCGGGTGGGCCGGCTGCTCCAGATGCACGCCAACCACCGGGAGGACAAGGAGGCGGTGTTCGCCGGCGACATCGTCGCCGCCGTGGGCCTCAAGCAGACCACCACGGGCGACACCCTCTGCGACCCCAACGCCCCCATCGTGCTCGAGTCGCTGGAGTTCCCCGAGCCGGTGATCCACGTCGCCGTCGAGCCGAAGACCAAGGACGCCCAGGACAAGCTGTCGAAGGCGCTCCAGTCGCTGTCCGAGGAGGACCCGACCTTCCAGGTCCACACCGACGACGAGACGGGCCAGACCGTCATCGGGGGCATGGGCGAGCTGCACCTCGAGGTGCTGGTGGACCGCATGCTGCGCGAGTTCAAGGTCGACGCCAACGTGGGCAAGCCCCAGGTCGCCTACCGGGAGACCATCACGGTCCCCGTCGAGAAGGTGGAGATGCGGTACATCCGCCAGACCGGCGGCCGCGGCCAGTACGGCCACGTGGTGCTCAACCTCGAGCCCACCGGCCCGGGCGGCGGCTACGAGTTCATCGACAAGATCGTCGGCGGCGTCATCCCGAAGGAGTACATCCCGTCGGTGGACGCCGGCATCCAGGACGCCCTCACCTCGGGCGTGGTGGCCGGCTACCCGATGGTGGACGTGCGGGCCATCCTCGTCTACGGCTCGTACCACGACGTCGACTCGTCGGAGATGGCGTTCAAGATCGCCGGTTCCATGGCGGTCAAAGAGGCCGCCAAGCGGGCCAGGCCGGTGCTCCTCGAGCCCATCATGGCCGTGGAGGTGGTGACGCCGGACGAGTACATGGGCGACGTCATCGGCGACCTCAACAGCCGCCGGGGGAAGATGGAGGGGATGGAGCAGCGGGGCAACAGCCAGGTGATCCGGGCCCAGGTGCCGCTGTCGGAGATGTTCGGCTACGTTACTGACCTGCGGTCGAAGACCCAGGGACGGGCCACCTCGACCATGCAGTTCCATTCGTACCAGCAGGTGCCCGAGTCGATCTCACGGGAGATCGTCGCGAGGGTCCGTGGGGAGTGACCGACGGGCGGCGGACGCCGCCCTCGTCGGTCAGGTCAAGACTGAGCGCCGAAGGCGCACGAAGGGGTTGAACTACTGATGGCAAAGAAGCAGTTCGTCCGGGACAAGCCCCATCTCAACATCGGCACGATGGGGCACATCGACCACGGCAAGACGACCCTGACGGCCGCCATCACGAAGGTGCTGGCCGAGCGGGACACCTCCGGCACCACCTCGTTCACCGCCTTCGACCAGATCGACAAGGCGCCCGAGGAGAAGGCGCGGGGCATCACGATCAACATCGCCCACGTCGAGTACCAGACGCCCAACCGGCACTACGCCCACGTCGACATGCCGGGCCACGCCGACTACATCAAGAACATGATCACCGGCGCCGCCCAGGTGGACGGCGCCATCCTGGTCGTGTCGGCGGCCGACGGTCCCATGCCGCAGACCCGCGAGCACGTGCTGCTCGCCCGCCAGGTCGGTGTCCCGTCGATCGTGGTGGCCCTCAACAAGGCCGACATGGTCGACGACGAGGAGCTGCTGGACCTGGTGGAGCTCGAGGTGCGCGAGCTGCTGAACGACTACGAGTTCCCGGGCGACGACACCCCCGTCATCCGCGTGTCGGCGCTGAAGGCGCTCGAGGGCGACGCCGAGTGGACGCCGAGGATCCTCGAGCTCATGGAGGCGGTCGACTCGTTCGTCCCCGAGCCCGAGCGCGACACCGAGAAGCCCTTCCTCATGCCCATCGAGGACGTCTTCACCATCCAGGGCCGCGGCACGGTGGTCACCGGGAAGGTGGAGGCGGGCAAGGTCAAGGTGGGCGACGAGGTGGAGATCGTCGGCCTCCGCAACACCGCCAAGACGGTGTGCACCGGCGTCGAGATGTTCCGCAAGCTGCTCGATTCGGGCCAGGCGGGCGACAACATCGGCGCCCTGCTCCGCGGCACGAAGAAGGAGGACGTGGAGCGTGGCCAGGTGCTGTGCAAGCCCGGGTCCATCACGCCCCACACCAACTTCGAGGCCAACGTCTACGTCCTGTCCAAGGAGGAGGGCGGCCGCCACAAGCCGTTCTTCAACAACTACCGGCCGCAGTTCTACTTCCGCACGACCGACGTCACCGGCTCCATCTCGCTGCCCGAGGGCACCGAGATGGTCATGCCGGGCGACAACACGACGATGACGGTGGAGCTGGGCAAGCCGATCGCCATGGACGAGGGGCTCCGTTTCGCCATCCGAGAGGGTGGCCGTACCGTGGGCGCCGGCCGCGTCACCAAGATCCTCAAGTAAGCGGCAGGGAGCACACCGTGGCCGAGGGCCAGAAGCAGAAGATCCGGATCCGCCTCAAGGCGTACGACCACGAGATCATCGACCAGTCCACCAAGAAGATCGTGGAGACGGTCCTGCGCACCAACGCCAAGGTCCGCGGCCCGGTGCCCCTTCCGACCGAGATGCACCGCTACACCGTGATCCGCTCGCCCCACAAGTACAAGGACAGCCGGGAGCACTTCGAGATGCGCATCCACAAGCGCCTGCTGGACATCGTGGAGCACACCCCGAAGACGGTCGACTCGCTCCAGCGCCTCGACCTCCCGGCCGGGGTCGACATCGAGATCAAGATCCAGTAGGGCTTTCGCCGTCACTCGCTCGCTGCGCTCGCTCCGTTCCGGCGAGTCGATCGGGCTGCGGGGATCGGCGGAGCCGAACCCCTTCGCACTGAAGGCTTGTCTGGCCGGTAGCCGGGGAGGCCGCCTGCGGCGGCGCCGGGCGGCCACCGGCCCGGACTGGCGACACCGGCCCCATGGGCGGGGTGGGGAGAACGCTGCTAGGCTGAACCGGCTTTGAACTGACGTCCCCCGGCGCCCGCTGGGAACCCGGGGGCAAAACCGAGAAGCGCTCCGCCGGGTCTGCCCGAGCGGAGCGTTCGCGTGAGACAGGCGAAAAACGAGATGGCAAGCAAGGCGATCGTCGGCGAGAAGGTCGGCATGACGCAGATCTGGGACAGCGAGAACCGCGCCGTCCCGGTGACCGTCGTCAAGGTGCCGCCCGTGCGCGTCGTCCAGGTCAAGACGACCGAGCGCGACGGGTACTCGGCGCTCCAGGTCACCTGGGGCACGGTGAAGGCCAGCCGTCTCACCAAGCCGGTGGCCGGCCAGTTCGCCAAGGCGGGTGTCGAGCCCGGGCGGCGACTGGTGGAGCTGCGCATCGACGACTCCGGCGGGTACACGGTGGGCCAGGAGCTCACCGTCGGCCTGCTGGCCGCCGGCGAGAAGGTGGACGTCACCGCTGTCAGCAAGGGCAAGGGCTTCGCCGGCGTCATGAAGCGCCACAACTTCAAGGGGCAGAAGGCCACCCACGGCAACCACAAGAAGCACCGGGCGCCCGGGTCGATCGGCGCCTGCGCCACGCCCGCCCGGGTGTTCAAGGGCATGAAGATGGCGGGGCAGATGGGCTCCCAGCAGGTCACCACGCTGAACCTGGAGATCGTCGAGGCGGACTCGGAGCGGGAGCTGTTGCTCGTGAAGGGCGCCGTGCCCGGCCCCCGGGGCGGCCTCGTGCTGATCCGCGACGCCGTGAAGGGCGGGAAGTAGCCATGGCCTCCGTCGACATCCGCACCACCACGGGCGCCACCGCCGGCTCCGTCGAGCTCCCCGACGCGGTGTTCGGCATCGAGCCCAACGTCGCCGTCATGCACCAGGTGGTCACCGCCCAGCTGGCGGCCGCCCGCGCCGGGACGCAGTCCACCAAGACCCGGGCCGAGGTCCGCGGCGGCGGGGCCAAGCCGTGGAAGCAGAAGGGCACGGGCCGGGCCCGCCAGGGCTCCACCCGGGCACCGCAGTGGAAGGGCGGCGGCGTCGCCCTCGGCCCCAAGCCCCGCAGCTACAAGCAGCGCACGCCCAAGAAGATGGTCCAGCTCGCCCTGCGGTCGGCCCTGTCCGACCGGGCGGCCGGCGGCAACGTCGTGGTGGTCGACTCGTGGGGCTTCTCGGGGCCGCGCACCAAGGACGCCAAGGCGGCGCTGGCCGCCCTGGGCGTCGCCGGCCGGGTGCTGGTCGTGCTCTCCCGGGACGACGAGGTGGCCTACAAGTCGTTCCGGAACCTGCCGGACATCCACCCGATCCTCGCCCAGGAGCTCAACGCGTACGACGTCTTGTGCAGCGACTGGGTCGTGTTCACCCCGGCCACCCTGCCCACGGCGCCCGAGGCACCCGCCAAGGCGCCCGGCGCCACCGCGTCGGCGGCGGCGACGCCGGCTGCGTCCGCCCCGGGCACGGGGACGCCGGTCGAGCCGGCCGGCACGCCGGGCACCCCCGCCGAGGCGCCCGCCGACGAGGCCGACGCGTCCACCCCGCCGGCCGAGGAGCGGCCCGCTCCCGAAGGAGGTGCCGGCGAATGAAGGACCCCCGTGACGTGGTGTTGCGCCCGGTCGTGTCGGAGAAGTCGTACGCGCTGCTCGACGAGGGCGTCTACACCTTCGTCGTCCATCCCTCGGCCAACAAGACGGAGATCCGCCAGGCGGTCGAGGCGATCTTCAACGTCAGGGTCACCAACGTGAACACGCTGAACCGCAAGGGCAAGCGCAAGCGCAACCGGCGCCAGGCCACCTTCGGGAAGCGCCCCGACACCAAGCGGGCCATCGTCACCCTGGCCGGCGACGACCGCATCGATCTGTTCGAGAGCTGAGCGGGAAGACACCATGCCCCTTCGCAAGCGCAAGCCCACCAGTGCCGGACGGCGGTTCCAGACCGTCTCCGACTTCTCCGAGATCACCACGGACCGGCCGGAGAAGACCCTCCTCGCCCCCAAGCCGAAGACGGGCGGTCGCAACAGCTACGGCCGCAAGACGGCCCGGCACCGCGGCGGCGGGCACAAGCAGCAGTACCGGATGGTCGACTTCCGCCGGAACAAGGACGGGATCCCCGCCAAGGTCGCCACGATCGAGTACGACCCGAACCGCAACGCCCGTATCGCCCTCCTGCACTACGTGGACGGCGAGAAGCGCTACATCCTGGCTCCGGCCCGCGTCCGCGTCGGCGACACGCTGCAGAGCGGCCAGGGTGCCGAGATCCGCCCGGGCAACGCCCTCCCGCTGCGCTTCATCCCTGTCGGCACCACGGTGCACAACGTGGAGCTGAAGCCGGGCGGCGGCGGGAAGCTGGCCCGGGGCGCCGGCATGAGCATCCAGCTGGTGGCCAAGGAGGGCGACTTCGCCACCCTGCGCCTGCCGTCCACCGAGATGCGCCGCGTGCCCATCGACTGCCGCGGCACCATCGGCGAGGTCGGCAACGCCGAGGCCGAGCTGGTGAAGGTCGGCAAGGCGGGCCGCAACCGCTGGAAGGGGGTGCGCCCGCAGACCCGGGGCGTCGCCATGAACCCCGTCGACCACCCCCTCGGCGGCGGAGAGGGCAAGTCGTCCGGCGGTCGCCACCCGGTGTCGCCGTGGGGCAAGCCCGAGGGCCGCACCCGGGACAGGACCAAGGAATCCGAGAAGCTCATCGTCCGGCGGCGTCGCACGCGCGGCGCACGGAGGTAACCGGCAATGCCGCGCAGTCTGAAGAAGGGCCCGTTCGTCGACGACCACCTGCTCAAGAAGGTCGACGCGCTCAACGCGGCCAACGAGAAGCGGGTCGTGAAGACGTGGTCGCGCCGGTCCACGATCATCCCGGACATGGTCGGCCACACCATCGCCGTCCACGACGGGCGCAAGCACGTGCCCGTCTACATCACCGAATCGATGGTGGGGCACAAGCTCGGCGAGTTCGCCCCCACCCGCACGTTCCGGTACCACGCCGGCCAGGAACGGGCGGGGAGGCGCTGACGATGCCCGGACCGAAGACCAACGAGCGCCCCGGCACCCGCGCCGTCCTCCGCAACGAGCGGGTCTCGGCCTACAAGGTCCGCCCCGTGCTCGATCTCATCCGCGGCCTCGAGGTCGACCGTGCCCGCGACACCCTCCAGCTGTGCGAGCGCGACGCCGCCCTGCTGGTCGGCAAGCTGTTGCAGTCGGCCATCGCCAACGCCGAGAACAACGACGGGCTCGACCCCGAGGAGCTGTACGTGTCGGCCTGCTTCGCCGACGAGGGCACGACCATGAAGCGCTGGCGGCCCCGGGCCCGGGGACGGGCCACGCGCATCCGCAAGCGCGCCTGCCACATCACCGTGATCGTGAGCCGCCTCCCCGAGGACCGGCTCACCCGCCTGCGGGCCCGCCAGGCCGCCGATGCCGGGGGCCGGCGCCGCCGCGTCGCCGGTGGCCGCCAGAGCCGCCGCACCCGGCGGGACGAGCAGCGTCCCGGCACCGCGCCGGTGCCGGAGACGGCGGTGGAGACGCCGCCCGCCCCCGCCGACGAGCCCCAGCCCGAGCCGGCGGCGCCCGAGGTGGAGTCGCGGCCGGCGGTGGAGGACACCGGGGACGCGGCCGGGAGCGACGCACCCGCGGTGGAGGACCGGCCCGCGGTCGAGGGCGACGAGGACACACCGGCGGCAGCCGACGAGGAGAAGGACGTCTAGATGGGCCAGAAGGTCAACCCCTACGGGTTCCGCCTCGGCGTGACCACGGACTGGAAGTCGCGCTGGTTCAACGACCGGGACTACAAGGACCAGGTCATCGAGGACTGGAAGATCCGCGACTACCTCACCAAGCAGCTCGAGCGGGCCGCCGTCAGCCGGGTCGAGGTGGAGCGCACGCGCGACCGCCTGCGCATCGACCTGCACACGGCCCGGCCGGGCATCGTGATCGGCCGCCGCGGCGCCGAGGCCGACCGGTTGCGCACCGAGCTGGCCCGCATCACCAAGAACCCCAAGGTCCAGCTGAACATCCAGGAGATCAAGCAGCCCGAGCTCGACGCCGCCCTCATCGCCCAGGGCATCGCCGACCAGCTGGCCGGCCGGGTCAGCTTCCGCCGGGCCATGAAGCGTGCGGTGCAGACGGTGCAGAAGGCGGGCGCCCAGGGCATCCGGGTCCAGTGCGCCGGCCGCCTGGGCGGCTCCGAGATGGCGCGGCGCGAGGCGTACCGCGAGGGGCGCGTCCCGCTGCACACCCTGCGGGCCGACATCGACTACGGGTTCCGCGAAGCGAAGACGACCTTCGGCCGCATCGGCGTGAAGGTGTGGATCTACAAGGGCGACATCCTCCCCTACAAGATCTCCACCGAGGACAAGATCAGCCGCGAGGCGGCCATGGCGGTGGGCGAGACGTCCGGGCAGGGCCGGCCCCGCCGGATCATCTCGGCCGGCGGCGGGCGCCGCCGTCCCGAGCACGGCGAGCCCGGCACCGCGCCCGCCGCCGAAGAGGCGCCCGAGGGCACCGAGGCTCCCGAGGCGGCCAAGCCGATCATCCCCGAGGTCGACCCCGACATCGAGCGCCTCCTCGCCGAGGAAGAGGAGATCGAGCGCCGTACGCGCGAGCACCACGAGGCACCGCACTTCCGCAAGGAGACCGACTGATGCTGATGCCGAAGAAGGTCCGGCACCGCAAGCAGCAGCGCGGTCGCCTGACCGGGAAGGCCACGGGCGGCACCTCGGTGGCGTTCGGCGACTACGGGGTGCAGGCGTTGGAGCCGGGGTGGATCACCGCACGCCAGATCGAGGCCGCTCGTATCGCGATGACCCGCCACGTCAAGCGGGGCGGCAAGGTGTGGATCCGCATCTTCCCCGACAAGCCGGTGACGGCGAAGCCGGCCGAGACCCGGATGGGTTCGGGGAAGGGCAACCCCGAGCACTGGGTCGCCGTCGTCAAGCCGGGCCGGATCATGTTCGAGCTGTCGGGCGTGGGCGAGGACCTGGCCCGGGCCGCCATGGAGCGCGCCATCCAGAAACTCCCGATCAAGGCCCGCTTCGTGGTGCGCGACGACCAGGGCGTGGAGGTCTGATGCCGAACCAGCGTGCCATCGACCTCCGTGACCTGGACGCCAGCGAGCTGGAGACCCGCCTGGCCGAGGCCAAGCACGAGCTGTTCAACCTGCGCTTCCAGCTGGTCACCGGCCAGCTGGACAACTCGGCGCGGATCGGCCGGCTGCGCAAGGACGTGGCCCGGATGAACACGATCCTGCGCGAGCAGGAGATCGCCGCCGCCGAGGCGGCCGACGCAGCGAACCAGGAGGCCAGTCGTGGCTGACGCCACCCCCGACACCGCGCCCGCCGCCCCGGCGCGCAACAGCCGCAAGCAGCGCGAGGGCACCGTCGTGTCGAGCGCCATGGACAAGACGGCGATCGTCTCCGTCATCGACCAGGTACGCCACCCCCGCTATGCCAAGACCGTGCAGCGCACCAAGCGCCTCTACGCCCACGACGAGCAGAACGACGTCAAGGTGGGCGACCGGGTCCGGGTCCAGGAGACCCGGCCGCTGTCGAAGCTCAAGCGCTGGCGGATCATCGAGGTCCTGGAGCGGGCCCGATGATCCAGCAGGAGTCCCGCCTTCGGGTGGCCGACAACTCCGGTGCCAAGGAGGTGCTCTGCATCAAGGTGCTGGGCGGCTCCAAGCGCCGGTACGCGTCCATCGGCGACGTGTTCGTCGCCACCGTGAAGGACGCCATCCCCGGTGCGGCGGTGAAGAAGGGCGAGGTGGTGAAGTGCGTCGTCGTGCGCACCAAGAAGGAGAAGCGGAGGCCGGACGGCAGCTACATCCGTTTCGACGAGAACGCCGCCGTGCTGATCAACGAGGCGCAGCAGCCGCGCGGCACGCGCATCTTCGGCCCGGTGGGGCGCGAGCTGCGCGACAAGAAGTTCATGCGGATCATCTCTCTCGCACCAGAGGTGTTGTGATGTTTCGCCTTCGCAACCAGAGGTTGCTCGGCGAGTCGATCGTGCCTCCGGCGAGCCGGCGGAGCCGGCTCGCCTCCGGCGCTGTTTCCTCGCCGGCCGGCGCCGGCGGAGCGGCCAGCCATGAAGGCCGCCTTGCGGCGGCGTCCGGTGGCCGGCCGCGATCGGTTGGAGGTCTGTCATGAAGCTGAAGAAGGGTGACCGGGTGCGGGTGCGCTCGGGCAAGGACCGGGGCAAGGAGGGCGAGATCATGCGCGTCCTCCCCGACCAGGACAAGGTGATCGTCGACGGGGTCAACGTGGCGAAGCGTCACCAGCGCGCCACCCGGGCAACCATGCAGGGCGGCATCATCGACAAGGACATGCCGATGCACGCCTCGTCGGTGGCCATCGTGTGCCCCACCGACGGGCCCACCCGCATCGGCTACCGGCTCGAGGAGACGGCGGCCGGAAAGCGCAAGGTCCGCATCTGCCGGAAGTGCGGAGGCGACCTGTGACCGCCACCCTGGAGCCGCGCACGATCCCCCGCCTGAAGACGCGGTACAACGAGCGGATCCGTGCCCAGCTGAAGGACTCCCTCGGCCTGGGAAACGTGATGGAGGTCCCCCGCTTCGAGAAGATCGTCATCAACATGGGAGTCGGCAAGGCCACCCAGCAGCAGTCCCTGATCGAGGGCGCGGTCCGGGATCTCACGATCATCACCGGCCAGAAGCCGCTCGTCACGAAGGCGAAGAAGTCCATCGCCGCCTTCAAGCTGCGGGAGGGCAACGTCATCGGCGTGAAGGTGACGTTGCGGGGCGACCGGATGTGGGAGTTCCTGGACCGGCTCATCAGCCTGGCCATCCCCCGCATCCGTGACTTCCGCGGCCTTCCCGCCAACTCCTTCGACGGTCGCGGCAACTACACGTTCGGCGTGACCGAGCAGCTCATCTTCCCGGAGATCGACTACGACAAGGTGGACACGCCTCGCGGCATGGACATCACCGTGGTCACCTCCGCCCGGACCGACGACGAGGGCCGCGCCCTCCTCGCCGCCTTCGGGTTCCCGTTCAAGCGTGAGGATCAGGATCGATAGTGGCGAAGAAAGCTCTCATCGAGAAGCAGCAGCACAAGCCGAAGTTCAAGGTCCGCGGCTACACCCGCTGCCAGCGGTGCGGCCGTCCGCGGGCGGTGTTCCGCAAGTTCGGCCTCTGCCGCATCTGCCTGCGCGAGCTGGCCCACGCCGGGGAGCTCCCCGGCGTCACCAAGGCCAGCTGGTGAGGGGGGTGCGCCGATGACGATGACCGACCCCCTCGCCGACATGCTTACGCGGATCCGCAACGCCAACACGGCGATGCACGACACCGTCCGCATGCCCTCGTCGAAGGTGAAAGAGGCGCTGGCCGCCATCCTCCAGCGCGAGGGCTACATCGAGGGCTTCGCCGTGCACGACGACCCCGGGCGCCCGGGACGGGTGCTCGAGATCACCATGAAGTACGCGGCCGACCGGTCGCGCACGATCTCGGGCATCCGCCGCATCTCCAAGCCGGGCCTGCGGGTGTACACCAAGGCCGACCGCCTGCCGCGCGTGCTCGGCGGCCTCGGCGTCGCCGTGCTGTCCACCAGCCAGGGCCTGATGACGGATCGCGAGGCCCGCCAGCGGCGCATGGGCGGCGAGATCCTCTGTTACGTCTGGTAGGGAGCTGACATGTCACGAGTCGGAAGAGCCCCCATCCCCGTGCCGGCAGGCGTCGACGTGTCGGTCGCCGACCGCCGCGTCACCGTCACCGGTCCCCAGGGCACCCTGGAGCGCGAGCTGCCGGGGAGCATCACGGTGCGTAAGGACGACGGCACCCTGGTGGTCGAGCGGCCCGACGACCAGCGCCACAACCGCGCCCTCCACGGCCTCACCCGCAGCCTGGTGAGCAACATGGTCACCGGCGTCACCGCCGGGTTCAAGAAGGACCTGGAGATCGTCGGCGTCGGGTACCGGGCCACGTCGAAGGGCCCCGACGCCATCGAGCTGGCCCTCGGGTTCAGCCACCCGGTGCCGGTGGCCGCCCCCCCCGGCATCACCTTCGAGGTCCCCATGCCGACCCGCATCACCGTCCGGGGCATCGACAAGGAGCTGGTGGGCCAGGTGGCCGCGAACATCCGCAAGATCCGCAAGCCCGAGCCCTACAAGGGCAAGGGCGTCCGCTACGCCGGCGAGGTCGTGCAGCGCAAGGCCGGAAAGGCGGCCAAGTGAGCACCAACCGCCAGCGCGAGCTGCGCCGCACCCGGCACCGACGCGTCCGCCGCAAGGTGTCGGGCACGACGGAGCGTCCCCGCCTGGCCGTGTTCCGGTCGACCCGGCACATGGTCGCCCAGGTCATCGACGACTCCACCGGCCGCACCATCGCCGCCGCGTCCACCGTCGAGCCGTCGCTGCGCTCGGGCGCGACCGGCAACAAGACGGCCGCCGCCGCCGTCGGAAAGCTGGTCGCCGAGCGGGCCAAGGAGGCCGGCGTCAGCCGCGTCGTGTTCGACCGGGGCGGCTTCCTCTACCACGGCCGCATCGCCGCGGTGGCCGATGCCGCCCGCGAAGCCGGGCTCGAGTTCTAGTGCTTCGACCTCGTTCGCTCGCGTCGCTCGCTCCATACGGTCGAGCCGGATCGTGCTGCGGCGGGCGAGCAGAGCTTGCGCCACCTCCGCCCCGTCCTTTCCCGGTGTCCGCAGCCGCAGAGGCCGCCTCCGGCGGCGAGTGCGGCCGCGGACCCTGGGGCAGCGAACGCGGCACACGTCCCGGGTCACGGCACTAGGTTCGGAAAGGCACTCTCATGGCTGAATCACAATTCGAGGAGCGGCCCATCGGCCGGCCGAACCGGGTCGCCAAGGTCGTCAAGGGCGGCCGGCGGTTCTCGTTCGCCGCGCTCATGGTCGTCGGGGACGGCAGCGGCAAGGTCGGCCTCGGCTACGGCAAGGCCAAGGAGGTCGCCCTCGCCATGCAGAAGGCGGCCGACGACGCCCGCAAGAACGTTTTCAACGTGCCGCTGG
The DNA here is from genome assembly GCA_035540975.1 of Acidimicrobiales bacterium. NCBI lineage: Bacteria > Bacillati > Actinomycetota > Acidimicrobiia > Acidimicrobiales > Acidimicrobiales bacterium. Next base: position 6,931 of record DATLFN010000135.1, on the reverse strand, counting down.
CCGGCTCCACCATCGTCCACCCCGTGATCGGGGAGGCGGGGGCGGGACGGGTGCTGCTGAAGCCGGCGGCGCCCGGAACCGGCGTGATCGCCGGCGGCGCGGCCCGCATCATCCTGGAGGCGGCCGGCATCCACGACGTGCTGGCCAAGTCGCTGGGTTCGTCGAACGCCATCAACGTCGCCCACGCCACCATCGCCGGCCTCAAGGCGCTCAAGTCCCCCGAGGACGTCGCCCGCCGCCGGGGCCTGTCGCCCGAGGAGGTCACTCCGGCCGGCGTCCTGCGGGCCTACCGCGAGACCCGCCGCGGCGCGCACGTGCCGGAGGAGGTGGCGTAGCCGTGGCGAGCCTCCAGGTCACCCAGGTGAAGTCCGCCATCGGCACCAAGCCCAAGCACCGTGGCACGCTGCGGGCCCTCGGCCTGCGCGGCATCGGCAAGACGAACACCCTGCCCGACCGGCCGGAGATCCGCGGCATGATCGCCCGGGTGCCGCACCTGGTCGACGTGAAGGAGGTCTCGTGAAGGCGCACGACCTGAGGCCGGCCCCCGGGTCGACCCGCCCCCGCCGGCGCGTCGGCCGGGGCATCGGCGGCAAGGGCGGCAAGACCGCCGGCCGCGGCACCAAGGGCCAGCACGCCCGGGGCCAGGTGAAGCCGGGCTTCGAGGGCGGCCAGCTGCCCCTGAAGCAGCGCGTCCCCAAGCTCAAGGGGTTCAAGAACCCGTTCCGGGTGGAGTACACGGTGGTGAACCTCGACGCCCTCGAGGCCTTCGACGGCGACGTGGTGAGCCCCGACACGCTCCGCGCCCACGGCTTGGTGCACAAGCACGGCCTGGTGAAGGTGCTCGGCCGCGGGGAGCTCAGCCGGGCGCTGCAGGTGAGCGCCCATGCGTTCTCCCGTTCGGCCGAGCAGGCCATCACGGGTGCGGGCGGTACGGTGGAGGTCATCCCGCCACCGTTCGGCAACGGCCGCCCGGCCGCCACGGGCAACGCCCTCACCAACCGCTAGTCCTCCGGGGGCGTCCCCCGTCAGCGCAGGAGCTCGTTGATGCTCGGAAGCCTGAAGAACATGTTCAAGGTCCCGGACCTCCGGAACAAGATCATGTTCACCCTGTTCATCATCGTGCTGTACCGGCTGGGGTCGCACGTCCCGGTCCCGGGGATCGACTTCGACGCCGTCCAGCGCCTCCAGGAATCGGCCGAGGCGGGCGGCGTGCTCGGGTTCCTGAACCTGTTCTCGGGCGGTGCGCTCACCCGCTTCGCGGTGTTCGGGCTCGGGATCATGCCCTACATCACCAGCTCGATCATCGTGCAGCTGCTCGGCGTGGTGATCCCCAAGCTGGAGCAGTGGCGCAACGAGGGCGCCGTCGGCCAGAAGAAGATCACCCAGACGACCCGCTACCTCACCATCGCGCTCGCCATCATGCAGTCCACCGGCCTGGCCTTCGTCTTCCACAACGGTGGCGAGGGGTTCAACGTGGCCGGCGACCTCGACCTCATCCCCAGGTTCACCGTGCCCCGCGTGCTGCTGGTCGTGCTCTCGATGACGGCCGGGACGGCGTTCGTGATGTGGCTCGGTGAGCTCATCACCCAGCGGGGGATCGGCCAGGGGATGTCGATCATCATCTTCGCCAACGTGGTGTCCGGCATGCCGGCGGGTGGCGCCGCCGTGCGGGCCGAGGGCGGCAACGTGAAGTTCGCCATCATCCTCGCCCTGACCCTGGCGCTGCTCGTGGCGATCGTGTTCATCGAGCAGGGCCAGCGACGGATCCCGGTGCAGTTCGCCAAGCGGGTGGTGGGGCGCAAGATGTACGGCGGCCAGAGCACCTACATCCCGCTCAAGGTGAACCAGTCGGGCGTCATCCCCATCATCTTCGCCAGCTCGGTCCTGTACTTCCCGGTCCTGCTGTCGAACGTGGTGCCGTGGGAGGGCGTCCAGCGTTGGATCAACGACCACCTGACCCAGCCGACGAGCCTCGTCTACATCGGCCTGTACGGCGTCATGATCGTCCTGTTCGCCTACTTCTACACCGCCATCGCGTTCGACCCGCACAAGCAGGCGGACGTCATCCGCAAGCAGGGCGGCTACATCCCCGGCATCCGGCCCGGCCTTCCCACCGAGCGCCACCTCGCCGGGATCCTGAACCGCATCACGCTGCCGGGGGCGCTGTTCCTGGCCTTCATCGCCCTGCTGCCGTCGCTGTTCCTCGCCTGGTGGAACATCTCCAACTACCCCTTCGCCGGCACGACGCTGCTGATCGCCGTCGGCGTCGCCCTGGAGACGATGAAGCAGATCGACAGCCAGCTGATGATGCGGAACTACGAGGGCTTCCTGAAGTAAGTGCGCGGCCCCAGGCTCGTGATCCTCGGGAAGCAAGGTGCCGGCAAGGGCACGCAGTGCATGCGCCTGAGCCGCCACTACCGCGTCCCGCACATCTCCAGCGGTGACATGTTCCGCGCCGAGCTGAAGTCGGGCTCGGAGGCGGGCCAGCGGCTCAACAAGTTCATGAAGGCGGGTGAGCTGGTACCCGACGACGTCGTGATCGAGGTCATGGTCCACCGGCTGGCGGCCGACGGCACCAAGGAGAAGGGGTTCATCCTCGACGGGTTCCCCCGCACGACCGCCCAGGCGGAGGCGCTGTTCGACCTGCTGGCGCCGCTGGAGCTCGACGTCGCCATCGACCTCCAGGTGCCCACCGAGGTCGTGCTCCGCCGGCTGGCCGCCCGCCGGTGGTGCCAGGACTGCGGGGCCAACTACAGCGTCGAGAGCCCGCCGGCGATGGACTGGACGTGCGACCGTTGCGGCGGCGAGGTGGTGCAGCGGGAGGACGACCGGGAGGAGGCCATCGCCCGCCGGCTCCGGCTCTACGAGCAGGAGACCGAGCCGCTGGTGGCCTGGTACCTGCGTCGTGACAAGCTGGTCACGGTGGACGGGCTCGGCCCGCCCGACGTGGTCACCGAGCGCGTGGTGCGGGCGGTCGGCCGCCGCCTGGGCGAGGGAAGCGATGCGGCGAAGTAGCGAGGAGATCGCCAGGATGCGCCGGGCCGGCCGGGTGGTGGCCGAGATGCACGAGCGCACCCGGCAGGCGGCCCGGCCCGGTGTCACCACCGCCGATCTCGACCGCGTCGCCCGCGAGGTGCTCGAGCGCCGGGGCGCACGGTCCAACTTCCTCAACTACCACGGCTTCCCCGCCGTGATCTGCACGTCGCCCAACGACATGATCGTGCACGGCATCCCCGGGCCCTACCGCCTGAAGGACGGGGACATCATCTCGATCGACTGCGGCGCCATCATCGAGGGCTATCACGCCGATGCCGCGTTCACGATGCCCGTCGGCGACGTCGCCCCCGAGGCGCTCAAGCTCATCGCCACCACCGAGGAGAGCCTGCGGGCGGGGATCAAGGCGATGGTGGACGGCAACCGGCTGTCCGACATCGGCCACGCCGTCCAGACGGTCGCCGAGGCGGGTGGCTACTCGGTGGTGCGAGAGTACGTCGGCCATGCCATCGGCACCGCCATGCACGAGGAGCCGCAGGTGCCCAACTACGGGCCGCCGGGCAAGGGGCCCAAGCTGCGCGTGGGCATGGTCTTCGCCGTGGAGCCCATGGTGAACCTGGGCGGCCCGGGCACCCGGGTGCTGGACGACGGCTGGAGCGTCGTGACGGCCGACGGCAGCCTCTCCGCCCACGCCGAGCACACCATCGCCATCACCGACGACGGTCCCGAGGTCCTCACCGTCCCGGACTGAGGGCGAGGGGGCGCCGAGCGCTCCGGTCCCTGGCGTTCCGGTCCCCTGGCCTTCCGGCGGCAAGAACGGGCGAATAGCGCCCCTTCTTGCCGGCCAGACGCCCTTCCGTGGCAATCGGGCCTGTTGCGGAGGCATGAAAGACAACGATATGGCCCGCGCCATGCGCGGCGTCGTCGCTGTGTTGGTCACCGCCCTGGCCCTCGCCGGGTGTACGAAGAGCGCCGTCGACAGCGAGGCGACCCGGATGATCGTGGCGGCGAAGAACCTCACGCCCGCGGCGGCCGACTACCTCAACGCCATCTACAGCGACGAAGAGTTCACGAGACAGGTGGACCGCTTCGCTGAGGATCTTCGACTCGGCGGTATCCGGCCTTCACCGGGCAACCGGGTCACGACGGTCGAACGAATCATTGGTGCGTCGCCGAGCTGCGTCTGGCTCGCCGTGAGGAGGGACTACTCAGCGGTGAACTTCGACCCTGGGCCGCGCCGTGTCTGTCGCCCGCTGTTGAGCACAGCGTGGAGGGATCGTCGACGACTCAGCACCCCGGGAGCGACCGAGCGCGCGAGCAAGTCGCACGCCGCAATGCAGCCCCCGGGCCCGTTTTCTATGCCACCTTCCCCACGGTGGAGAGCCAACCGGATGGATCATCCTGTATCCGCGTTCGCCGGCGTGCCTACCCGAACCCGGTGGCGGCGGCGGCGGCGACGGATGCGCAGAACGCGCTGTGGCGCCTGGCGGCTGCGTCGTTCCCGCTGTGCCAGCGCACGCCGGTGCCGGAGGCGACGCCGGCGGCGCAGGCTGCGGAGTCCGGCGGGTGGTGGGGGAGGCCCTGCTCCCAGGCCGGCACCGCGCATCGCCCCGGGGTACATGCTGGCCGGCAAGCTGGCCTACCTCGAGGCCGGCACGGTGCCGATGGTCACGTTCGAGCACCGCACGCGCCCACCGTCGGGCGACGGTGGCGCGTGCCGGAGACCGACGACGGGCCCCGAGGTCCTCACCGTGGCGGTCTGAGGGCGAGGGGCACCGAGAGCTCCGCGGCAAGAAAGGGCGCATACCGCCCTTTCTTGCCGCCAGACGCCCGTCCCTCATCCCGCCGAGGGGCCCTCGCCGACCGGCAGTTGGCGGCCCGGGTCGATCTGGTCCTGGCGGCGGCGCTGCTCGGCTGCGGCGAGTACGTCCTCGCCGTCGACGATCGTGTACGCGTACCCCTGCTCGGCGAGGAAGCGCTGCCGCGAAGCGGCGAAGGTCTGGTCGTTGGTGTCGCGGGCGACGATGGTGAAGAAGTGGGCCTGGCGGCCATCCGCCTTCGGCCGCAGGATGCGGCCGAGCCGCTGCGCCTCCTCCTGCCGGCTCCCGAACGTGCCCGACACCTGGACGGCGACCGACGCCTCCGGGAGGTCGATCGAGAAGTTGGCGACCTTGGAGACGACGAGGACCGGCGTCGCACCACTGCGGAAGTCCTCGTACAGCCGCTCGCGGTCGCGCGTGGGGGTCTTGCCGGTGATCACCGGCGCGTCGAGCCGCCCGGCGATGGCGTCGAGCTGGTCGAGGTACTGCCCGATCACGAGGGTGGGCTCGCCCCTCCGTACCGCCGCCTCGCAGAGCGCCGCCACGACGGCGAGCTTGGAGCGGGCCGTGGCGCCGGTCCGGTAGCGCTCCTCGGGTTCGGCCAGCGCGTACGACAGCCGTTCCTCGTCGCTGAGCGTGACCCGGACCTCGGTGCAGCGGGCAGGGGCGATCCACCCCTGGGCCTCGATGTCGCGCCACGGAGCGTCGTACCGCTTCGGGCCGATGAGCGAGAAGACGTCGCCCTCCCGGCCGTCCTCCCGCACCAGGGTCGCCGTGAGCCCGAGGCGGCGACGGCTCTGGATCTCGGCCGTCATCCGGAACACCGGCGCCGGCAGCAGGTGGACCTCGTCGTAGACGATCAGACCCCAGTCCTCGCCCGAGAGCAGCTCGAGATGGGGAACGGCCCCCTTGCGCCGGCTGATGAGGATCTGGTAGGTGGCGATGGTGACCGGGCGGACCTCCTTGCGCTCCCCCGAGTACTCGCCGATGTCGTCGGCGCCGAGCGTGGTCCGGGCCAGCAGCTCCCGGCGCCACTGGCGGGCGGCCACGACGTTGGTCACCAGCACCAGGGTGCGGGCGCCGGCTCGGGCCATGGCCGCCAGCCCCACGAGCGTCTTGCCCGCGCCGCAGGGCAGCACCACCACGCCGCTGCCCGCCGCCGAGAAGGCGTCCACGGCCTCCTCCTGGTACGCGCGGAGCGTGAAGCCGGCGTCCTCCCGGAGGGCGATGGGGTGCGCCGCACCGTCGACGTGGCCGGCCCGGTCGTCGGCCGGCCACCCGGCCTTGAGCAGCGCCTGCTTGAGCCGCCCCCGCTCGCCTCGCGGCACGGCCACGGTGTCGGCGTCGATGCGGGGCCCGACGAGCGGCACGACCGCCTTGGCCCGCAAGATCTCCTCGAGCACGGCCAGGTCGGTGGAGCGCAGCACGAGCCCGTGGACCGGGTGCACCTCGAGGACGAGACGCCCGTAGCGCTCCATCACCTCGGCGACGTCGAGGAGGAGCGACTGGGGGACCGCGTAGCGCGACCAGCGGAGCAGCGCGTCGACCACGGTCTCGGCGTCGATCCCGGCGGCGCGGGCGTTCCACAGGCCCAGGGAGGTCACCCGGTAGGTGTGCACGTGCTCCGGCGAGCGCTCCAGCTCGGCGAAGGGGGCGATCTGGGCGCGGCAAGCGGCGGCGTCGGGGTGGTCGACATCGAGCAGAAGCGTGCGGTCGGACTGCACGATCAGGGGCCCGTCGGCGGTGGTCACAGGAGCTGGTCCTCCTCGGCTTCGGTGAGCACGCGGGCCCATTGGACGCGTTGCAGGGCGAGAGTGCGGTGGTTGTAGCTCGGGAGGACCTCGGCGAGGACGCTGTCGGCCCAGACGTCGTCGACGGCCACGTTGAGCTGGGAGGTCACCCCCTTGGCGTTGCGGTACGACACCCGTACGCCCCACCCCAGGTCGCACGCCTCCTGGAGGAGCTCGAGGATGGCCGCCGGGTCCTTGGCGATGCCGGTGGGGCGCTCGTCCACCTCGAACAGCGTCGCCGGGGTCGGCAGGGTCGGCGGCCATCCTCGAGCTCCTCCAGGAGGCGTGCGACCTGGGGTGGGGCGTACGGGTGTCGTACCGCAACGC